>JACIWF010000075.1 GCA_014361095.1 Hadesarchaea archaeon
CGCGGTTGCTGAGAATGTCGTTGGAATCTCGCCTCAGATAGTTCCTGGAGATTACTTGAGGGAGAGACTGGATATTTTGTTGGCGTATCTGCGCCCGCCCGGCTATGGGATCGTTTTTGAACTCAACCGCGGGAACTCAAGTTGGATACAGATCAGCCCCAGCGATAGTGGCCCACCCGAGGCGAATGTAGAGAAGTTCTCCTTTTCGGGAAAATACACGATCGTGATAGCTGAGGCGGATGAAAACAGGGTGGCGCAGGTGGATGTCACCATAACGCTCTTTAAGAGGGGGTAGGGATTGGTGGAAGAATCGGGATCAGCCGAACTGCTGGCGATATTTGCCGTTTTTGTGGTTCTTACTGGCCTGGTCGCCCTGAACACCTTTGAATCTGGCTACCTCCGACAGATGGAGGTGTTGCAAGAAAGGATGGCAGTTGACACCACTAGGGCCGTGGCACTTGCCATCGAGTCGGAGCTGAACGATTCGCTCAGGTCGGCGATTGCGGCGGCGATGTTTGAGGCGGGCAGGTTCGCCGGTTCCAAGGCGGAGGTGGAGTCCCGGCTGCGCAGCTACTTCAACCAGCGCATTGCCGCTGGCTGGGCATACTCGAATTTCGACAATATCTACATACCGCTGAGCGATGAAAACTCCCTCCTGGTTGAGTGGCTCCCTGATGGTGGACTCCGCGCCTATGGTTATCTGGAGGCGAGCTTCACCCATGTTTTGGGTGCCAGGGCCTATGGGGTTAAGCTGGATGCTGGAGTATCGCCGCGCTACGGGAGAATGCTACATCTGGCCAACTTGGCTTACGGGTGGGCCCAGAGGGCGGCCGACATCGCGGCGCTGGAAGAGGAACTCAACGAGAATTATTCAGCGGAGATGTTTTCATTTCACATTTACTGGGAAAATGGTGCCCTGAAGCTGACCATTACCGAGCTGTACGGCGGGCGGGCGATAACTCCGGAAAATGAGGGCTGAAAATTGTATTTTTCACTATACAGAATCGCCAGTTATAAATACCGAGGACAAGGAGGTGAGTGGGGATTGAGAGGTTGTCCAAGGCCGAGATAATTCAGACGGTGAAGAAGGAGGGCATAAAGTTCATCCAGATGCAGTTCACCGACATTCTGGGGACGGTAAAAAATGTTACCATCCCCGCGACGAAGATTGAAAAGGCTCTAGACGAAGGAGTCTTCTTCGATGGCTCCTCAGTACTCGGTTACGCTACCATCGAGGAGTCGGACATGCGCCTGATGCCGGATCCAGATACCTTTGTAATCATTCCTTGGTTGCAGGACAATCTTAAAACGGCGCGGATGGTTTGCGACGTGTATGATCATGAGGGCAATCTTTTTGAGGGAGACCCGCGGGCGGCTTTAAAACGGCAGCTGGAGAAGGCCAAGAAAAAAGGCTGGATTTTCAACACGGCCCCGGAGTATGAGTTCTTCCTCCTGATGTTGGATGATCAAGGTTTACCCACCACCAGGCCCTCGGACTCAGGCGGTTACTTTGACCTGATGAGGGACAGAGGGGACATCATCAGAAAGGAAATAGTTAACTATCTCAACCTGATGGGCTTTGATGTGGAGGCATCACATCATGAGGTTGCTCCTGGACAGCACGAAATAGACCTGATGTACGCCGATGCCATGACTTCAGCCGACCGAGTTGCCATGATGAAGTACGTCACCAAGAACATTGCCTACCGCCATGGCCTCTACGCCACCTTCATGCCCAAGCCCATCTACGGCGTCAATGGCTCCGGGATGCACGTTCATCAGTCGCTTATGACGCCGGATGGGAAAAATGTGTTTTATGACTCTAAGGGTCTGTACAAGCTGAGCAAACAGGCGCTTTACTTCATCGGTGGTCTCTTGAAGTACGCTAAGGAGACCTGCGCCATCTTGGCTTCATCGGTGAACTCATACAAGAGGCTGGTGCCGGGTTATGAGGCTCCGGTCTACATTTCCTGGGCGAACAGAAACAGGAGCGCCTATATTCGCGTCCCGGCGGGAAGGGAATCACACACACGCATCGAACTTCGCAACCCGGACCCAGCAGGCAATCCCTATCTCCAGTTCACCGTGATGCTTGCCGCAGGGTTGAAGGGAATTGAGGATAAGGTAGAGCCTCCGGAGCCGGTGGAGAAGGACATCTACCACCTGAGCGCCGAGGAGCGCGAGGCTTTGGGAATAGAGTCGCTGCCGGAGAACTTGGGCCAGGCCTTGGATCACATGCGCCGGAGCGAGCTGATAAGGGAGGCGCTGGGTGAACACCTTTTCAAGCACTTCATTCATGTTAAGGAGAAGGAGTGGCAGAGTTACCGGGCGCATGTGAGCGACTGGGAGCACAAGTTTTTGCTGCCAGCGCTGTGAAGGATTAATTTAACCGGCTCATTAAAATGAGGCAAATTTATGGCCTTGGACACAGGGCCAAGAATTAAGATAGCAGCGGTGTCTCTCGACGGCTGTTAATTTTGAGAATTTGGCGCGGGGACGATCACGGAACTACTCCGCGGCGGCACGGTTACCCTGCCGCGCTTTCGTTTCGTGATCTTTATCCGACATCCATGCTTCGGTGCACACCGCCGTGCACCTTATCCACGGCCTCCCCCAGCTGCGCTGAGTTTTTCCGTGGATCCCCCACACCCATAGGTGGAGTTCAGCCTGTTCTGTCGGCTTTTCCCCGCAGATTGTATTTAAGATGATTTTTTAATAATAAATTTTTCGAAGGGTCTGGACCATTTTTCGTTTTAGTGGCTGACAAGTCAGATCAGATTTCAGTTAACTCTAAATGAAAGTTTGTGGTTGGGTCAGTTCGTTTACGGGAATAGGCCGAGTCTTTCCTGAGCATCTATGACTCTCTTGACTGCTAGAATGTATGCGCCAGTTGCTAGATCGACCTTGTATTCTTCAGCCGTCTTAACAACGTCGTGGTAGGCCTTTACCAGATAATTCTCCAGTTTCTGGTTAACCACACTTTCGCTCCAGTGTTCGCGGTGGAGGTTCTGTAGCCACTCAAAGTAACTTACCGTGACACCACCTGCGTTGGCGAGGATGTCTGGAATCACATGAACACCCTGCTGGTGCAATATTTCCCTTGCCTTGGGCGTGCTGGGGCCGTTGGCTCCTTCGGAGATAATTTTGGCCCTTATTTTATTGGCGTTTGCCTCAGTTATCACATTTTCCATAGCAGCCGGGACCAGAATATCACATTCAAGCTGCAAAAGCTCTTCATTGGTGATCTCTTCCCCGTGGCTGAAACCTCTGAGCTTACCCGTTTTCTCCTTATGTTCCATTACTGCGCGGACGTTGAATCCTTTGGGATCATAAATCCCACAGGTGGAGTCGCTGAGCCCCACGATTTTGCATCCCATTTCCTCAAGAACGGCCGCCGCCCACTGGCCGACATTGCCAAATCCCTGAACCACGACCGTCAGATCTTTCATCTTCAACCCCATTCTCTTTGCAGCTTCGCGGGCACATATGGCAGCTCCGCGGCCGGTGGCCTCTCTTCTCCCCTCAGAACCACCGAGTTCGATGGGCTTCCCGGTGACCACTTCAGGCACTATATATCCTTTGAGCTGGCTGTACGTGTCCATTATCCAAGCCATCGTCTGGGCATCGGTGTACATGTCTGGAGCAGGGACATCTTTGAAGGGGCCAATGTCATCAAAGAGCATGGCAGTATATCTCCTCGTTAATCTTTCAATTTCATTTTTGGATAGTTGCTTTGTGTCGACCGCTACTCCGCCTTTAGCACCGCCATAAGGAATGTCAACAACTGCACATTTCCATGTCATCCACATTGCAAGCGCTTTAACTTCGTCGATATCTACCTTCGGGTGATATCTTATGCCTCCTTTGAACGGGCCCCTGGCATGGCAATGCTGGATTCGGTATCCGGTAAAAACTTTTATTTCCCCGTTGTCCATCCGAACTGGAACCGAGACGATAATTACTCGGCGCGGGTGCTTTAGTCTAATAGTAAGCGAGGGGTCCAGTCCCAATATTTTTTCAACAGCTTCAAGCTGTTCTACCGCGGCTTCGTAGGGATTTGTATTTTCCGGCATGGATTCACACAGAGATGCTAAATTTATTCCTTTATAAACTTTTAGAGCGCCATGCTGTGTTGCATAAATAAGCGCAAAAATCTTTAAGCACTTCTTTGACTTGGCCCGTCGGGCCATTTTTCAAAACCCTTCAAGTGCTCGCGCTCAATTTTATCAACAAGTTGTAGCAGAAAGCCTTCAGCATCATCTCCCTCGCCATATTCTCGAACTTTTGCGCCATGACGAACTCGCCGAAGAACCGCTTCAGGTTGGAGAAAGTGCCCTCCACCACCCATCTCCTTCCATAGCCAACTTTCCGCTTCCATCCTTCCTCATCCTGCAGAAGTTCCCTCGCGGCGCGTCGCCGCGCCAGACTGCCCCTTGCCTTGCCCGAAGCGCCACGCTTGATCTTGATGCCGGGCTCGATTCCCCTAGCCTCGAGGAAGTTGAAGTTATCGCGAGAGTCGTAGGCCGAGTCAGCGAGCACCAGTTTGATCCTAGCCCTTCCTGAAGCACGCTCGACGAGCGGCTTGAACATCTTGATGTCACCGGTTCGCTCGTCGGTGACTTCCATCGCTAGGATCTGTTTCGTCTTGGTGTCCACCACGAGGTGGATCTTCAGGTAGCCGCGCCTGGGCTTTTGGTTCCACTGTTCGCGGATCCAGTCGCCGCGGTTGGTCACCTTGATGCCCGAGGCATCGATGGCCACGACGACATCATCGCCCAGATCCTGGAGACTGCGCTCGAACTTGGGTTGGAGGCTATTGATCCGGCGGCAGATGGTGCTGTAGTCGGGCACCTCAAGCTCGGGAACGAACTTCCTCAGGGCCTCGACGAAGCCCTCCTCCTGCCTGAAGGGCAGTCGGAAGAAGTACCTCGGAAAGGCCAGAAACTCGATCAGGCTCTCTGGGTATGCATAGGGCTTGCCGCGCTTGCCCCGGTTCATCTCCTCAAGTTCTTTCTCCCAGTTCTCGACGAAGTCGAGATCGAGCAGCAGCTCGCCGCGCTTGACGAGCCGGTCGTTGTAAGTTTTCCAATCCCTCTTGACCTTCTTCGGCATGGTGAATCACCTCGGTGGCTTTTCACCACCACCTCATCGGTCCAGCCCCCAAGGTACCAAACCCACCTCTGCAGCGAATTTTTAAAGAGTAATGCAACAAACCATAAATAACAGTGTTAACACACTATCTGTCGAAG
>JACIWF010000076.1 GCA_014361095.1 Hadesarchaea archaeon
GGATACCTTCCGGTCCGCTTTGTGCAAGAAGTTTTCAATTAGAGGATTATAAAATGTGGGTCAACCCAGCATCACAACTCTATATAACTCAACAAGACAAAATGAACAAGGTGATTGATTTGAGAGCCAAGATCGGATTGGCAATTTCTATAATAGCGATTGTAATTATTATCGGTGCAATTTACGCCATTTATTTTGCCGGATCTCAGGGCACAGATCTGGAAGCTAAGGCTAGAGACTTTGTTCTTCTTCTGAAAGAGGGCAGGTTCGATGAAGCACACGGGCTCTTCAACGAGCAGATGGTCGCGGCCATAAGCGTGGACCAGCTCGAGGCAATCTGGAATGGTGTCATCGGTGAGGTTGGGGGGTACAAGGGCATCACTGGAACGAGGGTAGCGACCGAGTCAGGATATCAGGTAGTGTACGTTACCACGGAGTTTGAGAGAGCCTCGCTCGATGTAAAAGTGGTGTTTGATGGAGCGTCAAAGGTTGCAGGGCTCTGGTTTTTTCCCAAAGGCTAGCTACACTCCCCCAGCATACGCCGATCCTGAGCTATTCACGGAGGAGGAAATCTTCATTGGAGCCGAGGGTTGGGAGCTGCCGGCTACTTTGACCGTGCCAAAAGGAAACGGCCCGTTCCCTGCTGTGGTCCTCGTGCACGGCTCTGGACCCCATGACAGGGATGAAACCATCGGTCCCAACAAGCCCTTCAAGGATCTGGCCTGGGGATTGGCCAGCAGAGGGATCGCGGTGCTCCGGTTCGAGAAAAGGACAAGACAATATCCAACCAAATGCGCCGAGATGATTGAAAGCTTTACCGTTGAGGATGAGACGATCGATGATGCTTTGGCGGCGGTTGAAGCGCTTCGCAGAGACGAAAGGATTGATCACGAAAGGATTTTTGTCATCGGGCATAGTTTGGGCGGAATGCTTGCGCCACGGATAGGCGTTCGGGATGGAAAGCTGGCCGGGCTGATCCTTTTAGCCGCCAATTCTAGGAATCTTCCGGACATTATTTTGGAGCAAGTTCAATATCTTGCCTCCTTGGATGGGAAGATAGACGACACAGAGGCCAAGCAGATAAAAGAAACGGAAGAGATCGTTAGGAAGATTAAAGAGCTCGACATCGCAGACGGGGAGATAGTGCTTGGGGCTTCCAGGGCTTACTGGGAGGACCTGATGGCTTACGATCCCGTAGCGACCGCAGAGAAGCTTGACCTACCGATGCTGATTCTGCAGGGAGGACGGGACTATCAAGTTACTCTGGATGACTTTAACGGTTGGAAAGAGAGGTTGGCTGGGCGGGAAAATGTGACTTTCAAGCTCTATGAAGATCTCAACCATCTTTTCATGTCTGGAAGCGGTTTGTCCAGTCCCGCCGAGTATCAGATTGCCGGCCACGTTGATCAAACCGTGGTCGAGGATATAGCGGAATGGATAAGGTCGCACTAGAGGCATGGTCGTGATCGGTTTTAAGCTTCGGTTTGGGAGCAGATGAATTTCTTGAAATTTCATGGGAATGGGAACGAGATTAATGAAAATATTTGCTGGAATCGGCCATGGCCTGATTTAGAGTTCAAGGGTAAAAATTGCTGCAATGTCCTGGGGTCGTGGCAGATTTTGGTGTCGCGATTTTTTTAGATAATTTTTCCGCGCAAATAAGTGGTGGCCGCATCCAGGACTTCGACTTCCAATGATTTTCCCAACAAGTTTTCTGCTGAATTAATCACGATTGGTTTGTAGGCGAAGTTTCTACCGATCCAGCTCTGTCCCTTTCTGCCCCTCTCGTCAATCAGGCACTCACCTTTCCAGCCTACCCATTTTTCATTTTTTTCCACCCAGATCTTTTTGCACAGGTTGAACAGTTCTTTAGACCTTTTCTTGATGACATCTCCCGGCAGCTGCTTGAGCCTTGAGGCCTCAACCCAGCGCCTTACGCCAAACTTGGACACGTTGGTGACATCCGGCTTGATTTTCTCTATTAGCTCCAGCGTTTGTCTGAAATCTGAGTCAGTCTCCCCAGGAAATCCAGTTATGATGTCGGTTGCCAATGTTATCTCTGGTATCTTTTTCCTGAATTCCTCCACAATTTCCACAAAGTCCTTCACTCCATAACCGCGCTTCATCAACCCTAGGATTTTATCCGATGCCGACTGGAGCGGGAGGTGGATGAACTTGAAAATTTTCGGGTTTTGGTAGGTCTCGATTAACGCGTCCAGCATATTCTTCACATACAGCGGGTTGATCATCCCAACACGAACGAAAAATTTTTCATCGATTTCACATACAGCCTTTAGCAGCTCCACCAAATTTGTCCCGATGTCAAAACCGTAACAACCGTTATCCAAACTGGTGAGCCAGATTTCCCTGCATCCATCGGCCAAGGCCCTTTTGACCTCTTCAACTATTTCCTTCAATGGATAGCTGTAGAGTTTGCCCCGATAGGGTTCATGGCAGTAGCTGCATTTCTGCAGACAGCCGCGGGCGATGGGGACAATGCCGATCACCGGGTTCCTTCTGCACCGCGGTAAGTTGAGCTTGGGCCCCCACTGATCCTCTAAGAAGACGACCTTTTTTCCTTCAAGAGCGCCTTTCGCGGCTTCGACTATTTTTCCAACGCAATCAGGCGCTAGAAGGGAGACGTTGGGATTCAACGTCTCAATTAACTTTCTGTCGGTTTTCACCATACAGCCGGCAACGATTAAAGGCTTGTTGAGCTTTGTCATCATCTTGATCTTGTGGAGCATCTTGTTGAAAGTCGGAGATTTGACCACGCAGGTAAAAATTACATTTAGGTCGGACTGTTCGAGGCTATCCACCAGCTCAAAGCCGGCTTGGACCAGCAGGCCTGCAGCGATTTCATAGTCGGCAACGTTTGAGCTGCAGCCGTGGACGGCTAAATAGGCTTTCATTCCTGCCACCCATCCGTTTGGAAGATTTTATCGCGGTGCACTGTTTTTAATTGGTTGAGATTTTTGAATTCAATTTTGATTCTTAGGAATATAATTTGAAGCGTGGGGCCAAGGTTATCGAGCTTCATGAAGCTGGGGGGACGCTGAATAGATCGGAGTTTTGTGATGTTCAAGGGCACGTCTGGGCGGAGGATGGTGGAGCAATTGGTCCAAAGGCAGCTCATCCACTGATGTGGCCAGTGGCGCGTAAGATATAAAATGGGGCTTGACAAATGGCGGATGGTGTCTTTATGGTTGAGCTTTATGGGAAGGACTTTATCACCACCCAAGAGTGGAGCGTTGAGGAACTCAGGCATGCTATCTCCGTGGCAAAGAAGTTGAGGGCGATTGTTAAGAGTGGTGATCGGCCGCCAAGGGTTCTTGATCGTAAGAACTTCTTCATGCTCTTCTATGCCCCCTCGACGCGCACGCGTGGGGCCTTCGAGGCAGCCACCGCCATGTTGGGAGGACATCCAGCCTTCATCGATGTCTCCACGACTAGGATGGAGGAGGCGGTGAAGGACACGGCGAGGATGTACGACTCCTACGCGGATGGCATTGGCGTCAGAATTCTGGATAAATACATCGATTTTGTCTACGGCGCCGGTCTGAAGGTCGTTCGGGAGTTCGCCCGGGCCGCCAAGGTTCCGGTAATCAACATGGCCGACTGCACCTTCCACCCGACGCAGGGGCTCGGGGATATAATGACGATTGAGGAGGAGTTAGGCAAGCTGGAGGGCAAAAAGTACACCATCACCTGGGCCTACTCCAGCAAGCCCCGGGGAAGGTGCAGCATTCAGGAGGAGGTCCTGATTGCCACGAGGTTCGGTATGGATGTCACGCTTTCACATCCCGAGGGCTTTGAGATCGATCCCATGATAGTGGAATGGGCCAAGCAGAACGCGAAGGAGAGCGGGGGCAGCTTCGAGATCTGTCACGACTTTGAGGAGGGCCTCAGTGGCGCCAACGTTGTCTTTCCGCGGAGCTGGGGGACGGCGGAGTTCCTTAGAGTTGGTGCGAGCAGGTTCGGTGTTGAAAATGAGATCGCCATCTACAAAAAGTACCGGGACTGGATGCTGGATCAGAGACACGTGGATGACCTGATGGCCAAGCCGGCGATTGTGACGCATGTTCTGCCGGTGATGCGCGGGGAGGAGGCCACCGACGCGGTCATGGACGGTCCGAACTCAGTGATTTATAAGCAGGCCGACGACAACTTCTACGCCAAGATGGCCACGCTGGCGCTGACGATGGCTAAGGAAGTACCGCTGTGAGTTGAGGGCCTTAGGCACTTACCTCGCCGACGATTGGAATTTCACGGCCGCACCTCGGGCATCTGTTGTCCTTTAGTTTTGATTCCAGTAGCTCTAGTCCGTAGCGCCTGATAAGAAGTTCACCACAGCTGGGGCAGTAGGTGTTCTCATATTTGTGCCCCGGGACATTGCCGATGTAGACGAACTCGAGCCCCTCGGCAATGGCGATGTTGTGTGCTCGCTCGAGTATCGACACAGGTGTCGGCGGTGCTTCAAAACGGTAGGCTGGATAGTAAGCGGTGAAGTGAAGCGGTGTATCCTTTCCAGCCTCACGGCAGTGACGCTTTGCCAGCTCTCGCAACTGTTCATCTCGATCGTTTACACCCGGGATGATCAGGTTGACCACCTCCAGGTGAATGCCGAGCTTCTTCGCTGCTCTCACGTTTCTCCAGACCAGCTCAACATCACCTCCGCAGTATTTCCGCACCACTTCTGCGTCCCCCTTGACGTCGATGTTGATTGCGTCGAGCCCTGCTTCATGGAGCATGCGGAGCGCTTCCGTGGTCATGTAACCGTTGCTGACAAAGGTGTTGTAGAGTCCCTGGGCGCGGGCTAATCTGAAAACATCGAGGGAGTATTCAAACATCAGCGAGGGTTCATTAAACGAGATGGACGTCCCCTGACAGCGCAATTTCTTCGTTTGTTGTACGAAATCTTTTGGGGAGATGTAGTTCGCCGATTTTGGATCCGGTGGTCTTTTGGAAATTTGCCAGTTCTGACACCAGGGGCACTCGAAGTTACAGCTCCAGCTACCGCAGGTAAGAGCGATGCTTCCCGGCCAGAAATGGTAAAAAGGTTTCTTTTCGATCGGGTTCGCAGATATTGAGGAGATATTGCCGTAG
>JACIWF010000077.1 GCA_014361095.1 Hadesarchaea archaeon
CGCCGTCAAGCTGGCCCGCCTGATCCTTGAGGCCGGGCAGGCTTGTGGTGTTTCGGTGGCCGTGGCGCCGCAGGTGGCCGACATCTACAGGATCGCCTGCAGTGTGAAGATACCGATCCTTGCCCAGCACGTGGATCCGGTCAAGCCGGGCAGGAACACGGGTTGGGTGACCCCGGAGTCGGTAAGGGCGGCTGGGGCGGTGGGGACTCTGGTCAATCATGCCGAACACAAACTCTCCATCGATCAGATTGCCGGCGTTATTGTCAGGGCAAACGAAGCCGGGCTGGCCACGGTCGCCTGCGCGGCGGACATTGAGGAGAGCCGGGGGATAGCCAAGCTGGGGCCGGAGATGATCGCGGTTGAGCCCCTGGAGCTGATCGGCACCGGTGTTTCGGTTTCTAAGGCAAAGCCTGAGGTGGTGACCAGCTCGGTGAGGGCGGTGAAGGATGTCAATTCAAAGGTGAAGGTTCTCTGCGGCGCCGGCATCACCACGGGTGAAGACGTGGCGAGGGCCCTGGAGCTGGGAGCTGAAGGAGTGCTGCTGGCGTCGGGAATTGTTTGTGCCAAGGATCAGCGGGCAGCGGTTCAGGAAATCATCAGAGGCATGTCGAAAGCCTAAAGTTTCATGGAGACATCAGCAAAATTTTATTTCAGCAACGTATTTTTTCTTAAAGATTTTACAGATTGATGGGCCGCCGTAGCTCAGTTGGCAGAGCGATCGCCTTGTATCTGCGGCTGGAAAGCGATAGGTCGTGGGTTCAATCCCCACCGGCGGCTCCATAATTTTCAAATTTTTTCTAAAGCCGTTAGTGAATTGGTGGTTGTACTGGGTTTAATTCTCTGGCCATTATAGGATGAAATGGGAGAAAATGGTCGATGGCTTTGTCGGGCAGATTTTCAACTCAATCCAGGGTGAGGGACTTTACGTCGGAAGAAGGCAGGTTTTTGTGCGTTTTGCCGGCTGCGCGCTCGACTGTAATTACTGTGATTCCGAAAGCTTCAGGGAGTTCCGGCCGCCAAAGTGTGAGGTTGAAACTAGGCCAGGATCGATGAAAGTTAAATTGGTGAAAAATCCGATGAGTCATGAACTGGTGCTCCGGCACATTGGGCGCCTGGCAACTCCGGACATCCACAGCGTCTCGCTTACGGGCGGCGAGCCGTTAGGCGCGGGCGAGTTTCTCGTCGAAATTGCCAAGGGTTGTCAGCGGTCCGGATTGGCGACCTACTTGGAATCAAACGGAGCCAGCCTTGAAACGATGAAAAAGGTCGTGGACTACCTCGACATCGCCGCCATGGACATCAAGCTGCCCGAACACCGTGCCGTGCCGGTTGAGAGCTGGCCCAGGCTGCTGGAGGAGGAGCTTTCCTGCATCGAGCTGTCGCTTAAAAAAGGCGTGCGAACCTTCGTCAAGATCGTGGTTCTTCCCACCACTCATGAGAAGACAATTTTGGCGATCTGTCGGAGGCTGGCCGAGCTGGGCGATGTCCCCCTCGTGCTTCAACCGGTCTTCCCGGCCCGAAAGGTGAAGCGGAGCCCAACCATGGCGCAGATGTACCGCCTCTCCCGGGCCGCGGCCCGAGCCGGCGTGAAGGAGATAGCAATAATACCTCAGGTGCACAAGTTAATTGGGGTTCTCTGATGCGGGTAGAGCTGACCGAGGGATTGGGCTTCTCAGCGGCCCACTTCATCATCGGGCACAAGAAGTGCGAGTACCTGCACGGGCACAACTGGAGGGTTGGGGTCACCGTCGAGGGGGAGGAGGACGAGCGGGGTCTGGTCGTTGATTTTCTTGACCTCAAGCGGATGATGGAAAAGATCTGCAACACCTATGACCACCGCCTGCTGCTGCCGTCCAAGAACCCGGCGATAAAGGTCATCTCTGGGGGAAAGTCCACGCGCATTGCCGTGCACGGCCGTGAATTTGAGTTCCCCAGCTCTGATGTTGTCTGGATTCCTGCAGTCAACACCACCGTTGAGGAGTTTGCCCGGGTCCTTGCCGATGAGATAGTCAAAAGCCTTTCCGGTCGCTCCAACGTGAGGAGTATCAAGGTTTTCGTTGAGGAGTCTCCGGGACAGAGCGCCACCGAGGAGCGCCAGCTGGGGCGGGGCTGAGCCGCGGGAGGTTTCAGGGTGGACCCGGGGATCTACGCGCTCCTGATCTATGTGCCCTATGATCTGTCGCTGAACATCGGGCAGCTGGGTGTGGTCGATTTCAAGAGGGGCTATTATGCCTACGTGGGCTCGGCGCTCGGGGGAATATCAGCCCGCGTGCGGCGGCATCTGAGGAGCGAGAAGAAGCTGCACTGGCACATAGACCATCTTTTGCTCCACGCCCGCGCCGTTGATGTCGTGGCGGCTCGAGGCAGGGGACGGAAGGAGTGCTCCGTGGCCGCCGAACTGGCGAAGCGTCTGACCGGCATCAAGGGGTTCGGCTCAAGCGACTGTGACTGTGAAAGCCACCTCTTCTACAGCCCTGACTTTGACGAGCTGCGCAGGGTGGTGGCTGAGAGCTTCAAGGAGTGCGGGGTCAAGATCTTTAGGCTCGGTGAGATCTGAGCCAGTTTTCTGAGAAGCCTAAAAATGCCGGAGTGACAGAGTTGGCTTTGGCGGGAGTTCATGGGCAGACGCTGGCAGCTGGAACGCAGGCGGGATTACTACTACCGGCAGGCGAAGCTCGAGAGCTATCGGAGCCGTGCCTCATACAAGTTAAAACAGCTGAACCGGCGCTACCACCTTCTGCGGCGCGGCGACGTTGTTGTTGACCTCGGGGCGGCTCCCGGTGGCTGGATGCAGGTCGCCCTTGAGGTTGTAGGTGGGACGGGCTTTGTGCTCGGCGTCGATCTACAGCGGATCGAAGATTTCCCAAACAAAAATGCGGCGACGATGGCGGCTGATTTCACCGACCCCGCCGTGGTGGAAAAAATTAGGGAAAAGTTGCCTCGCCCTGCTGACGTGGTAATTTCCGACGCCTCACCTTCCATCTCTGGGGTCTGGGATCTCGATCAGGCTAGGTCAGCTGAGCTGGTGAAATCGGCTTTGCTGGTATCTGAGAGAGTGCTGGTTCCAGGCGGCAACTTCTTGGCCAAGGTTTTTCAGGGCGCATTGATGGGCGATCTTTTGAAACAGGTTAAAGAGATGTTTGAATTTGTGAAGATTTCAAAGCCCCAGGCGTCGAGGAAAGGCAGCGCCGAGGTCTACATTATTGGCAAGGGGTTCAGGCGCCCCGGATGACTTTCGTGATTTCCTCAACAGGTGCGTCGGTCCTGAATCCGGTGGGTGAGAAGTGGGTGCGTGAGGCGAAGTAACCGTGGCTCCGGAGGGCTGAGATCAGTTTTTCGATTTTCGGGGGAGATTTTTTCATCAATCCCGCCATCAGGTTGACGTCGTAGAAGGTTGGCGGCCCAGCGGCTTCTTCGGCACATCTGGAGAGAAGTGAAATTTCCTGATTTTTTAACCTGAAGTCCCTATTTGCCAGGTCTTGAGCCACCTGATGAATGATTTTCTCATCACCCAATTTTCCGAGCCAGAGGGGTCCCGCGTGGGAAAACTTTTCACCGCACTCACACTCTTGAGGCAACTCCGTGACCAATCCAAAATTGAAGGTCCTGCGCAGACAACGGTTGCAGTGGGAGATGTATCCCATCTTTTTAAACACCTCGTCCGCGTCCGCGCGTTTGGCTCCCCTCTCCCCCAGCAGATAGATCCGGAAGTAGTGCCGTGTGGCGTGGACTAGGAGGGGCTTGAGGGCGATGTCGTGCAGCCCGCCGATCCTCTGGGCAAAACCGACCAAAATTCTGACCCCGATCTCATGGCAATATTCAGTCCTCAGTGGTTTGGCCCCGTATCTGCGCAGGCAGGCTCTAGGGTGGGCCCCTGAGAGCGGGGCAGTGTCGGTCGCCGTCAACGCCAAAATTCCTCTTCGCGATAGTGAGCCGCAGGCAGCGTCTAAGAACGGTGCCGGCGAGCCAAAGGGATCTAGGTCCACGAAGTTGAATTTTCCCGGGTTTCCCCAGAGGACGATGTTGGCGTCGGTTGAGCTTGCCTCGACAGCGCTGTTCAGTCCATTTAGTGAAATGTTTCGTTTGATCAGCTCGAAGGCATCTCTCGATCGATCGTTTATGATGCATCTGGCGACACCCTTTACCTCGTTGGCGTAGCGGAGCCCCCTGATGCCAACACCTGCGAGGGGGTCACAAACATATAATTTGCTTAGCATTGCTGCGGCCACCTGCGCCACTGAAATCGAGATATCGCGGCAGAACTCCATGTCTGGGTTGTAAAATACCTCGGTCAGCGAGGGCGCATAGTCACCGGCCTTGGTCCTGAAGCTTTCAGGGTCAGGTGCTTCGATTTTGGTTTTGCCCTCGGTTATCAAAATTATCCTCACGAGATCACAATGATTTTTATAAGATTCAACTATAATAATCACGCTTGATTTCAGATTCATAATCATAGTAGTAGTTATCAGACTTTCGATTGCGGTAGTAACTTATTTAAAAGGCATCATCATAGTAGTAGAAATTACTCAGGTTTATATCCGCCTCATTTCATAGTTTTAACCATGAAGTGCTCTCGATGTGGATATCAGTGGGAACCGAAGGTCCCGAATCCAAAGGAATGCCCGCGATGCAAGACTAGGCTGGATTACGTTTCTATGCCCGTGGGGGCACCGAAAAGGTTTGAAAAGAAGGAGGTGAATAAAGCGATGTCGAGCAAACTTCCTTGGGTCGCAGCAATCATCATAGTAGCAGCGGCGGCCGCAGCCTGGGCGCTTTGGCCCACTGCTGAAGTACCGGCTACTGTACCATCGGCTGGAGCCAAGATCACATTGGCAGCAGGGTCCGGCACTGTCTTCGCCGCGCCTCCGGAAAATTCTGGAATTGAGAACATCTATATCGTCAAAGCAGGACAGACTTACACCGAAAACTTTAGTGATTGGATCGACAACTGTCTGGAAGTCATTACATACAACACCGAATCGGTAACGATTCCATATGACACGCCGTTTGCCATCGTGGTCGCCGTTACGGGTCACAAGGACAACATGGGTCAGCTTACCACAGCGTATCTGAAGGTTG
>JACIWF010000078.1 GCA_014361095.1 Hadesarchaea archaeon
TCAGCACCTATCTCGCGGGCCCAATCTTCATTGACCGGTCCGCCGCCCACCATAAGTTTGTACTTCTCCCTTGCGCCCACAGACTTCATATACTCAACCAAGTCGCGCTGCATCACCTTGGTGAACGACATCAAGGCTGAGGCGGCAATTATGTCTGCATTCTCTCGCTCTGCAGCCTCAACGAATTTGTCCACAGCGACGTCCACGCCCAAGTCAACGACCTCGAAGCCCGCAGCCTTGAGCATCATCATGACTATGTTCTTCCCTATGCTGTGGATATCTCCCTGGACGGTGCCGATAACAACTTTGCCCTGCCTCACCTTTTGTTCCTGCGACTTGTCCAACGCCGGTTCCAAGACAGCCACGCCCGCCTCCATCGCCTTAGCAGCCATGGTTAAATGAGGCAGAAAGATCTCCATGCGCTCAAACTTTTCCCCGATTTCGTTTATCGCCGGCGTTAGTCCTTCCTTAATCGCTAAGAAAGGATCTATACCATTCTCCAGAACTTTCTTAGCCGCCTTTCTAACCCGCTCCTCATCATAGGTCAATATTCCTTCCCGCAGTTCCTTGATGATTTCTTCTTTCGTCATCTTCATTCCTCGAGTTCCAAACCTAGGTCAATAAGTTTGGATTTCGCCTCTTTATAAAGTTTGAGGTTTTCTTCCGTGGGCTCCAAAGTTTTTACATTGTAGCTCTGTTCAAAGGTCTTCCCCTTGGGTGACTTGTCAAAATCGAGTGTGTCCTTATAACTAGCAACTAGCTTTGCTACGATCTCATTTGCCTCCTCTCGCTTAAGTTTCGTAGCGGCATGTGCCACTTCAGCAAATAATCTGGAATGAAGCGGGTTGTGGTGGTTTGGATAAAGCGGCTGTGCCGGTCGCGGGCCCAACAGATTTCTGCCGGAAACTACGGAATTTATCGCCAGTGCAGCGGCCTCAAGGTGCATCTGCAGGCTTCCGGGTCTCCCTGCAGTGGTGACGCTGGTCGTACCTATTAGATGAGAATTTCTGGCCACAGCCTGCCCCATGACGCTGTTCATCCAAAGTGAAGCCGGATTGGTCTGGGAACGATATCTGACATGCTGAGGACCAATGTGATTAACAATTCCACCGAAGACCACAACAGTGGCAATTTGCTCAGCCGTGGCAACTATGGCTGCAGTATTGGCGTCTCCAGCATATCCACCAATTATCGTCGTGGTTCCGGCATAAAGGGGGTAACCATAGTTCATGAAATGCGCTGTTTTGGAGAGCAGGATATCGTCAACCTTCAGCTCGGGCAAAAACATCACTGCCCTAAAAATGTCTTCAGGGTTCCTTGGCATTATGCTGTCGGCTCCCAACTCATTCAGGCTAGAAACACCCGCCGCAACTCCCCAGACAATGGGCATAAAAGGTCGCCCGGCCAGTATCAAAGCCTGATTCATCAGCTCCGCATAAAGCCTCGCAGCGATCACCTCGAAGGCCGAGTTCGCCCTTATGGTTGCTATCCCATCTATGCTCTGGATGTGACCACCATGAAAGATAATATCGATCAAAGGTTCCTGCATGAAGGCCTGATTAAACGGCACGAACATATCCAATGTTGTCTCAACGCCAAATGGTCCTGAAAATATGGTGGCCCTCTCTCGATCCTCCACTTTCCTCGCCCGGATTTTAACCCTGTCCTTGCCCTTTCCGGCCTCAAACTCGGCAGCCGCGTTTTTCAGCCCTTCTTTGACCTCCTCCTCAGTAAGAGTTATCACCCGCTTGTTGCTCACGTTGTAAACCCCGCATCTTAGCAAAAGGTTCATTCCTGCCTGCCAGACATCATCTGCCAGGCTGTTGTCGCTGGAAACGTAAATGCTTGGATCGTAACGGATGTCGTGCTCCTTGGCTAGCTCCATGGCCGTCATTGAAATTCTCATGTCAAAATCGCTCTCTTTCATCATGGGTCCGACTTCAGCCTTTCTCGCCATGTCCCAAAATCTCAATTCAGTCACCTCACCACTTACAGTATTTCCAAACCTTTAAAATGCTATGCTGTAACAATTTTGGACTATATTAGAGCTTGGCCGGACACAAATGGTTCGCCGAGATTGAAACACCACTACAGTTTGATAAAATTTTGTTTCAATCGTTAACTTCTAAAGGGACGTACGCATA
Organism: Hadesarchaea archaeon; assembly: GCA_014361095.1. Taxonomy (GTDB): domain Archaea; phylum Hadarchaeota; class Hadarchaeia; order Hadarchaeales; family Hadarchaeaceae; genus Hadarchaeum. The sequence goes on from JACIWF010000078.1 coordinate 2,145, forward strand.
TGCCTTTTATCACGAGTGTTGTTCTTTGGATGGCTATAAAAAAGACAAAATTTTGTCCGGGAAAATTTCCAGCCCAACCCATTTTTTATCATAATCAAGTTTTTAAGTTAGAATCCAATAGGAAAAAGGGGTCTTTAACATGGGAAAATCGGAAATGATAATTGAAGACTCGCCGGGAAAAAGGGTACTCCTCATGGGCAACGAAGCCATCGCCCGAGGAGCAATCGAGGCCGGAGTAAGGCTCGCGGCCGCATATCCTGGGACGCCTTCATCGGAAATTGTTGAAACTTTGGCCGAGGCCGCGCCCAAATTGGGTTTCTACGTTGAATGGTCCACGAACGAAAAGGTAGCCTTTGAAGTGGCAGCCGGGGCCGCCATCACCGGAGTTCGCTCGATGACTTCCATGAAAAACGCCGGACTCAACTGGGTCATGGACATGTTCATGACTCTTGTCTACGGTGGAGTTAGAGGCGGTTTTCTCATTGTCGTTGCAGACGATCCAGATGCTCATTATTCATCCAACGAACAAGATACGCGCTTCGCCGCTTTCTACGGTGAAATTCCCTGCTTGGAGCCAGCGGACGCGCAGGAAGCCAAGGACATGGCACGTTATGCCTTTGAGCTTTCGGAGCAGCTAGAACTGCCAGTGTTTCTCCGATCAGTTACCAGAATATCCCATGCATCCGGTGACGTTGAGCTGGGGAAAATCGAAAGGCAAGATCGGAAACCAGTTTTTGACAAACATTGGAAGATGCCATGGCGGTGGAATGTTTACGGCCCTCCGAGCGCAGTTAAGAAGCACGAGTGGCTCCACAGCCGCATGCCCAAGATCAAGGAAATAGTTGAGCAGCTTCCTTGGAACAGGCTTGAAATGAAGGACGGGCAAACGGTGGGAGTGATTGCCTCAGGAATAGGGGCCAGCTATGCCATTGATGCGATAAAATTGCTTGGATTGGAAGGAAAGGTGGCTTTTCTTAAGATTGGTACACCTACACCACTACCGGAAAAACTTGTGGCAAGACTGTTGAAATCAGTTGAAACCGTTTTAGTAGTCGAAGAGGGCGAGCCGCTGGTGGAGCTACTGGTAAAGGCATTGGCTAAGGACATCAACCCGAAGGTCAAGATCTTGGGCAAACTTACAGGAGAAATGCCTCAGGTTGGAGAAATTAACATCGATGTGGTGGCAAATGCTCTCTCAAAAATCATGGGCGGGGAAATTCCCGTCGACCCTCAAATTGAAAAGATTAGAGAGGAGATCAAAAAACTTGTCGTGCCGCGGTCATCGACGCTTTGCGCAGGTTGTCCACATCTGGGAACCTATTGGGCCCTGAAGAGAGCGCTCGCGACAACCGGAGGAAAGGTGCCGATTGTCAATGGTGACATCGGTTGTTATGAGCAGGGGGGTTATGGGATCGCCGGCAAAGAATATAAACCCAGCTTCTCCACAGAATCTGTTCGCTACAAGATTGATGCCCCCTATGAAACACTCGACACCAATTACATAATGGGTGGCGGAATCGGCCTGATGCAGGGCGAGTATCATGCGGGCTATCAAGACGGCTCGGTTGTTGCCGTGACCGGTGACTCAACCTTCTTCCATGCCTGTCTGCCTGCGGTTGTCAACGCCGTCTACAACAAATCAAAGGGATTGTTCATCGTTATGGATAACTCATGGACGGCAATGACCGGACACCAGCCGAACCCAGTTACTGGCATAACAGCGACCGGAAACGAAACAAAAGCCCTCTGCATTGAGGATGTGGCGAAAGCGCTGGGGGTTGAGTTCATCAAGGTCGTGGATCCGTTCGACCTGAAGGCAACCCAGGCTGCGATTGAGGAAGGACTGAAAAGCGAAAAGTTCGCCATCGTGATCACTAGACGGGTCTGCACTTTACAGGCCATCAGACTTAAGCAGTACTCAGGCAAAAAGATGACTCTGGAAAAGAGTACCTGCACAGGCTGCCGGCTCTGCGTTTCTCTCGGCTGCCCGGCGATAACTTTTAACGTTGACGAGAATAAGGCTGGCATTGATCCCATCATCTGCGTTGGATGTGGAATCTGTGCCCAAGTTTGCCCCGTTAACGCTATAAAGGTAGGTGAATGAATGAAGGGCCTAAACTTAATCATAGCTGGTGTCGGTGGTCAGGGCAGCATCCTGGCCTCGCACATGGTGGCGATGGCGGCAATCAGAGATGGCCTCAGAGCTCGCGTGGGTGAGACCTTTGGTGCCGCGATGCGTGGAGGCGCAGTCGCCAGCCACGTCCGCATCGGAGAGGATGTAAACGCTCCGCTGGTTCCCCGGGGCGGGGCAGAAATAGTGTTGGCAATGGAACCTCTGGAGGGATTGAGAAACGTTGTGGATTTCATGGCTAAGGGAGGGCTGCTGCTGACCAATACCCACGAGTGGTTGCCTGTGAACGTTAACATAGGCCGGGCGAAATATCCAAGCAGGGAGCAAATAAGAGACGCTGTAGCTAAGCTTGGTGGCAAAATAATTGAAATCGACGGTACCTCTCTGGCCCAGCAGGCAGGTAACGTCAGAACACTAAACGTCGTCATGCTCGGCGCCCTTGCAGCCACTGGAAAGCTACCATTTTCAACAGAGACGCTCAGAAAGGTCATAATGGAAAATGTGCCTCGCAAGACCGTGGACATGAACCTGAAGGCATTTGAATTGGGGCTCAAATCAATTTAGAAATACCATTTTTGGACAAAGTTCCCGCCCAGCTTTGACTCAAATCGTGTCTTTACCCATGATCTTTTTTCTCTGGAAAATAATTTCAAAACTATTGTAACGCCATATCGGGAAAAGGACTAGCCGAATAGCTAAGTTGTGCTGTGTTGCATAAATAAGCGCAAAAATCTTTAAGCACTTCTTTGACTTGGCCCGTCGGGCCATTTTTCAAAACCCTTCAAGTGCTCGCGCTCAATTTTATCAAC
>JACIWF010000079.1 GCA_014361095.1 Hadesarchaea archaeon
CAACCTATTCGGCGTTCCAACCGAGTTCACACAAATAGTGGAGTTCACCGGGAAATCAAACGCTGAAAGCTGGGACTACATCGACCTGACCTTAAATGGCCAGTGGACGGTGGCCAACGTCAATGTCACCGTCCAGCTCTACAACTACTCATTGGGAAGATATGCTCAAAGCGGTGAAGAAGGCTATCTGAGCTACACCTCGGGCGCCGCGAACACCGACGAAAACAGAACTCTGTCCGTGACCCTGAACCCTGAAAACTTCCGCGACGCCGACAACAACTGGAAGGTAAGGATAACTGGGGTGAAAAGCACCAGCACCCTTTTTGACCTGAAGGTGGATCTCATCCAGTTCACCGCAGGAGTTAAACAATATGCCTTAGTTTGGCAGCACACCATCGAAAATGTGAGGACGACTTACGACCGCAACGACGACAATTACACGCTCAAAATAAATGGCAAGACAAGCGGGGACTCTGAAAACATTGGAGTTTATCTGTGGAAGAGCACGACCAACTCTTGGGAGTTCGTTGACAACCTAACTCCGACTGAGAGAACAATAACAAAAGTCTTGGAGAATGTTGACAACTACCTCGTCGGAAACAGCATTTATGTAAAGTATCAGGATTGGGATAACACAGATAAGACCCAGACAACGCTGCATTTGGACTGGGTAACTGTTGAAGAAAATATCTTCTTCAGCTCAGAGGTCAAGCTTCAGATTCGAACGAGTTTGGACAACATAACCTGGACGGATAACCTGGGTCCAGACGGAACCAACAATACTTATTTCTTAAACTCGCCGGCATCGCTCGAAAACATACCCGATTGTCGATACTTCCAGTACATTGTCTACTTCTGGAGCGAGAATGAAGCGCTGAGCGGCGCGAGCGGCCCAAAGATAGAAAACGTTCAAATACAATACATTCCGACCCAGTGGTGGCTCATCGAGTCCTGGACCGGAACGGTGACTGCTCCGGCACAGTGGAACCTGATTGAATCGTGGACCGGGACGGTCCGGGCCCCAACGACCTGGAACTTGATCGAGAGCTGGACGATAACAGTCCGCGCCTCGAGCGTCTGGAATCTGATCGAGAGCTGGACCGGGACGATTCAATCACCTGCTCAGTGGAACCTGATTGAATCTTGGGTCGGCACCGTGCGATCACCAACGCAGTGGAACCTGATTGAATCCTGGACCGCAACTGCTCAAGCACCAACCCAATGGCATCTGATCGAGTCTTGGACCGGAACGGCCAGTAGCCCATCAACAATGTGGTACCGCATCGAGTCTTGGACAGCCACAGTTGAGGCGCCCGCGCAGTGGTATCTCATCGAGTCCTGGACCAGCACTGCTAGGGCTCCGGCTCAATGGAACCTGATTGAGTCGTGGACGATAACAGTCCGCGCCTCGAGCGTCTGGAACCTGATCGAGAGCTGGACGGGGGCTGTCCGAGCACCTGCTGAGTGGCACCCCATCGAGAGCTGGACGGCGACAATCAGGACAACAACCGAATGGCACCTGATCCAATCTTGGTCCGCTACTGTCAGCGCACCCCAGGTGTGGAACCTCATTGACACCTGGACCGCCACCCTCAGAGCTCAGACGAGCTGGAAGGCCATCGAATCTTGGACCGGTGCAATCAAGGCACCTGCCGCTTGGAAACTCGTTGAGGCCTGGACAATCAGCGTCAGTGCTCCCGGAGTGCCAAGTTCCAGTATCAACCCCATCACTCCATTCTGGATAAAAGCGACCCCATTCACCATCACGGCAACGGCTTCAGATCCCAGCAGTGGCGGTTATGTGGTCACAATGAAGCTTTGGTACCGATATTCAAAGGATAAATTGAGCTGGAGTTCTTGGGAGAACTTCGGCGATAACACCGGGCCAAACTCATGGTCCTTCACCGCACCCGCCGGCGACGGCTACTATCAGTTCTACTCGATAGCTGTGGACGACGGAGGCAACAAAGAACCCGCTCCGAATGTCGCCGACGCCCTCTGCGGCGTCGACACCGTTCCGCCATCAATAGTCGCGGTGGTCATAAACAATAACGAGCCGTCAACCACCTCAACCTCAGTGACGATCACTGTACTCGCGGTTGACAGCACCTCTGGGGTGGCGCAGATGCAGTTCAGCAACGACGGCGTGAGCTGGACGGAATGGGAAGCTTTCTCAACGACCAGACAATACCTGCTGCAACCGGGAATTGGTACGAGAACCGTTTACGTCAGGGTCAGGGACAACGCCGGGCTGGTCTCCGCCATCGCCAGCGACTCGATAGAACTCATCGCGGTTAAAATTAAAGGCGCTGCCGCAACAATTGCCTCGATACCTAGCGGCATGTCCGCCACAGCCGACCTTACTCCATTCCAATTATGCATCACCGGCCTGACGATAACCGCTAAAACCGAACTGAAAGACGTGATCGTTGCAGTCAACCAGACATCCTATCAAGAACTACTGGCCGAAGGCAAAGTTACTTACCCGCCGTTCGGGATAGTCTACCACTTATTCTGGGAAATAGAAACCAACGTGCCGAGTTCATCTCTGGCCTCAGTGAAAATCCACTTTAGACTGGAGAAAGCTTGGATCCAACTGAACGGCGTCGATGAGAAGACGATCAGTCTCTACAGGTTCACCAACGGCTGGCAGCAGCTGCCCACCGAATACCTCTACGAGGATGACACCTGCTACCACTACGAGGCGACCTCGCCGGGTCTATCAGTGTTTGCCGCCGTCGGGGAAAGAAAAGCGATCGTGCCAGTTAAACCCATCGCTCCCATCGTGCCTGAACTACCAACGGTGCCTTACGAGTTCTTCACCATGCTGGCGATGGCCGGAGGACTTGCTGCCTTCTCAATCATCTACAGCCTCGTTCGCCCCTCCAGATACTACCTAGTGCTCAAGAGGCTTGAAAGGGCAGTTTTCGCGAAGAGACAACGCATTATCGGTAAACCGGTGGCTGGACCGAGGGTGAAGGTGGAGATTAGTCGCAAAGAACTGGCCTCGCTAAAGAAGCTGCAAAAGATCTACAAGAGGAGAAAAACAAAAGGACGCGAAGAACAGCCTTAGCGGCCGGGAGCCCAACTAACTTTTGATAACGTGCTTGGTCACGAACTCGCTCAGCTTTCTGAACTCGGCGGCGGCGGGCGACTTTGGCTTGTAGGAAACGACCGGGATGCCTGCCGCCGTGGCCTCCCTGACCTTTATGTCCTCAGGGACCACCGCTACGATCGGCCACCCCAGCGCCTTTTTCACGTCCTTGATGGTGAGCTCAAACGGTTCATTCCTAACCTTGTTCACCACAACCCCGAGAATTGGAACCTTGTACTTCTCGGCAGAGCGAAAAGTCTTGAGGGTGCTGGCCACCGTTGGGATCTCAGGGTTGGTAACGATGAGAATCTCGTCACAGATCTTCATCGCCGAAATTACCTCAGCGCCAATACCGGGAGCGGAGTCGATGAGGATCAGCCGGTATTTAGCCCTGAGCGGCTCCAAAAGCCCCTTGAGGTCAACCAGGTGAACCTCCTCGCCAAAGGCTATCGACCCCAGGATGAGATCAAGGCCGTGATAATCCATGATGGTCTTCTCCACAGGGATCTCGCCGGCAAGGGCATCGTGAATCGTCACCTTGGGGTCGAGTTCACCAAAGTGTAATCCCAGATTAGGCGCCGATAGGTTGGCGTCGATAGCCAGCACATCACCCTTGAAGATTTGAGAAGCGGACAGGGCTACGTTGGCCAAGGTGGTCGTCTTGCCCACGCCGCCCTTACAGGAAAAAACACCAATTATTATCGCCCTTTTTTCTTTGATTTCAATGCCACGCTCTTTGGCCGGCTTTAACAGCGAAAGCAACTTCTTGCTCTTATTTTTCTCGGTTTCGGGCCCCAACGCCACCCCTTTAAAACTAACTTTCAACAATTATAAACCCCTATCCAAACGTGCACCAGAGAACGGATAAAGCCGAAAACACCCTTTTTTTTGGGAAATTGGCGATGCAGAAATTTGTCCTTATGGGATTTGGCATCAAGATTTGGGGAAAATCTAAGTTGGAAAGCTCACGCGCCTGAAACACCTGCGCGTGTTTTCATCCAGAGCGATTTAGGTTAGATTCCACTTTTCACAATAAGGTAGAATTTTTAACTTGAAATACCCAGATCGGTGAAAAAATATCCTACAAAACGTGCATTTGCTGGGTTTGATCCAGAAGCTTAGGAAAGTTAGCCCTTCATGCTACCTTTTATAAATTACGCCGATGACAAGCCCGTGAATATTCGCGCGCGGCACCCAATACTCCTCGGGTGAATTATCCCCCTTGGTCTTGAACTGATTTTCCCTTTGGTCTGTCCCGACCTCAATTATCCTGTGCACAATGTTGTCAAGATAGGGCCTAGTCGGATGTTGGTAAATGATAATGTCTCCCACCTTGAACTCAAAAGTGTTGTCGACCACAACCCACAGCACCAGATCACCATCCCTGAAGGTCGGTGACATGCTGTCCCCGTCGACAACAGAGTAGTGAATGTCCTTATCGAGATAGGCCTCATATCCTCGGAAGAGATGCGTCCAGTTATCTATTCCCTCAGACAGAGGCATGACCAGTGGAGGCTTTGACTCGGCCAACCGCCAGCCCACCCCTATAACGGCGACCAAAAAAGCCAGCAGCAAAATCGCGGCTGTTTTCCCATCGGCCAAACTTGACACCTTCCGATAGTTGTCTTCGCTCAGAAAATATAAGCCGTTTGTCAATTGGAAAATTTACTAAAAAATAAAGGCGGGCACGTTTGGTCACGTGCCCATCAGCTCGGGACATGCCCGCTCAAACTAACCGGTGTACCTGCCGCGTAGCCAGAGGCTAACGTTCAATGTGAGGTTGTCGTCGGCATGGAGCTGGTAATAGTTGCTACCGTTGTCCCAAACAACGTTGACACGGATCTTGTTATCATCGGAGTAGAATATGTGTTC
>JACIWF010000008.1 GCA_014361095.1 Hadesarchaea archaeon
CATTCACCTCCGGTTTATACACCAGAGCCTCAAAGGTAACCTCATGGTAGCTGGCACCGTCTCCCATGATAATCCGGCCTATAGATACATCCAGCACCTCTGTTATCACCAAGACCATTCCTAAATCCTTGTCCGTGATCCCTCCATAGCTCTTCTTGAGAATGTCCAGAACGACATCCTCAAGTTTCTCGGAAAACCTATCTGGCGGCACACGGACAGTGTCTTCTATTGTTACTAGTTTATACATGATTCCACCTAAACCCACCCTTTTTGATGCCAGAGTAAAAGCTCAATGCCTAACCCCGACACCTCTATTCCTTAACATCTTTTTCCTTATAAACTCTAAACCAATCACGCCCCCTGAATAAAAGGTGCTTTCATTCATCTTTTATAAGGACCAGCAAAAATCAACCTACATCAACAACATCGGCACCGCGATGAGGGCCACCATTGACATCAGCTTTATCAATATGTTCAGTGAGGGACCTGCGGTATCCTTGAACGGATCACCAACGGTGTCGCCAACCACCGCGGCCGCATGTGTAGGGGTGCCCTTACCTCCAAAGTGACCCATCTCAACATATTTCTTGGCATTATCCCAAGCACCGCCGGCGTTGGCCATCAGTAAGCCAAAGATAAGCCCGGTAATGATGCTGCCCGCCAAGAAACCACCCAGGGCCGCCTTGCCCAGAACCAAACCCACTACAATCGGCATCAACAACGCCAACACACCTGGCACCATCAGTTCCTTCAACGCACCCTTCGTGGCAATATCCACACATCTGGCGTAATCAGGTTTGGCCTTGCCCTTCATCAACCCCGGTATTTCCCTGAACTGTCTTCTAACCTCCTCAACCATCTTAAAGGCATTCCTGCCCACGGCCAATATTACCAACGCGGAAAAAAGCGCCACAACGCCGGCACCAATGAAGACACCTGCCATCACGCTTGGGTTCAACAGATCCAAGCTCGAAACTTTAGAAATCTCCTGATAAGTCGCAAAGAGCGCAACTGCTGTCAAAGCGGCTGAGCCTATGGCGAAGCCTTTACATATCGCCTTGGTGGTGTTTCCTACAGAGTCAAGCGAGTCGGTGACTTTTCTAACCTTCTCAGGCATTCCTGACTGCTCGACAATTCCACCAGCATTGTCGGCAACCGGGCCGTAAGCGTCAGAAGCCACCACGATACCAGTGACAGCAAGCATTCCAACTCCAGCTAAACAAATCCCGTAGAAGCCCGCGGCGATGAAGGCAATTACTGCTGCCGCTGCTATTGAAATTATGGGCAAAAAGGTGCTGATCAACCCGAAGGAAAACCCAGTCAATATTCCGATAGCCGTTCCTGACTGGTCCGACTCGGCTATCAGCTGGGCCGGCCTGCGGATGTTGTTGGTGAAATAGTCGGAGGTGAGGCCAACTACAAGGCCGGAGATCAGCCCGACCAATACGGCAACAAATAGGTTCCATCCAATTCCCCAGCCGAAAATATATGAGGAGATTAAAATGGCAAAAATGGCAGTGACGATGACTGAAACTATTGTCGCGGTGTTAAGGGCATAGCTTGGATTTTTGCCCTTTCGGACGCGAACGAAAGGAACGCTGATTATTGAGGCCACTATGCCCAACGCTGATATCAGCAAAGGCAACAGAACCCCATTAGAACCATAGGTGACCAGACCCACTATCATCGCCGCCACGGTGCTGGCAACGTATGACTCGAAAAGATCGGCTCCCATCCCGGCGACATCACCTACATTATCTCCCACGTTATCTGCAATCACGGCCGGATTTCGGGGATCGTCCTCAGGTATGCCCTTTTCAACCTTACCCACCAAATCCGCGCCGACATCGGCTGTCTTGGTGAAAATCCCGCCACCAACACGTGCAAACAGTGCTACCGTACTGGCCCCAAAACTATAGGGTAAAATCAAGGTTGGATTGCCCAGCCAGAGAAAGCATAAAAACACCCCGAGCAGACCAACCCCTACTACTGACATTCCCATCACAAGGCCCCCACGAAAGGCCACCTTCAGGGCCTTGCTGATGCCGGACCGTGCGGCTGTGGCGGTCCTCGAGTTGGCCCTCACGGCCATTGACATACCTATAAAACCGGCTGCTGTTGACGACAGTGCCCCACCAATGTAAATTAAAGAAGCCTGCCATCCCCAGCCAGGGGCAAAGAAAAGGAGCAGGGAAATGATGATGATCACAACCCAGATGGTGGTGTATTGTCTCCTCAAAAAAGCCGATGCTCCCTCCTGTATGGCTGCAGCGATCTCCCTGACCCGCGGAGAACCCTGATCTTCCCTAAGCACCGCCCGTGCCGATATCGCTGCCACCGCAAGCGCTGCGAGCGCAGCCAACAGGGGGAAAATTTCCAATGACAAGATTTCACCTTAAATGGCCATTTAAAGCAAGGTGTGACTTGCCTCTTAAATAGATTACGCCTATCCCGCGGGAACGGAGTTTCTTTCTCAGGACGAAATCAGAAGTTCCAACCATACAGTTCATCTCACTGGCGAGCTTTATTATTGACTCATCAGCTTCTCCTTCGACCTCAACAACAGAACCCTGTTTAATCAGGGAAAGACCCAACTTTGCCGCCATCCTCTCTTTGGGTTTGCCCTGTTTGGAAATCCTCTCAAGCTCAGAAACCACCGGGCTTGGTACCAAAAGTTCATAAGAACACTCAAGCAGCCGGTCCAGCTCTCCAAAAACATCGATCCCAAACATCCCAGGAATCATGAGAAAGCTGGTATCTGCAACTATCTTTAAGATCTGGCGCTCACTTGATAATGCCATAACCAACCAGACGCCACCTGCCGGCAATCCGGCGGCTCAGCGCCACTCGCGCTCCTCTTTCAGCACAGACGGGTAATTTAAGTCTAACCGTGGCTTTATCTCCTCTAGCACTGGCAATGGTGCCTACGGTCATCGTGGTCCCCACATTTAACATTAGAACCTCTCCCGTGACCAGCGGCTTTATTTCCTGCTCTTCTTCCATGCCCACGACACGATCCATGAGATTGACCTCCAATTCCAAGGAGGTGAGAACCTCGGGAAGTGTTCCCGGCAAGCCCAAAACGGAACCCACAAGTGAATCACCTTTTGTCAACGATGGATCGAGCAAGGTGCCAACCCCGATTAACCCCCCTGGCTTTGCCTCCTCGAGAGAACTGTCCATTGCTTGCAGGCTAACCACCTTTGAACCCAAGGACTGCCAAACTGTCCTACCCTCCCGAGTTATCTTTATCCCTGGTCGGAGCTCTATTTCATCCCCAACTCTCAGTTTTCCCTGCAGCAAGGATCCACCAAGGATACCGCCGCGGAGATTCTCCGGTCTAGTTCCCGGACGGTTAATGTCAAAAGATCTGGCCACATACATTCGCGGTGGCTTAGTTGTGTCACGCTTTGGCGTCGGAATTACTTCTTCGATAGCTTCTATCAGCTTGTCTATGTTCGCCTTATGAATGGCTGAAATGGGAATTATCGGTGCATCCTTTGCCGAAGTACCTGCCAAAAAATTCTTTATTTGATTATAGTTCTCAAGGGCTTTTTCGCGTGAAACTAACTCGATTTTATTCTGGACAACCACGACATTTTTCACACCAATTATATCCAAGACCATCAAGTGCTCCTTCGTCTGCGGTTGTGGACATTTTTCATTTGCTGCCACCACCAGTATCGCGCCATCCATTATCGCCGCTCCGGAAATCATGGTAGCCATCAACATCTCGTGGCCGGGAGCATCCACAAAGGAAACACGGCGTAAAAATTCGGTTTGTCCGCCACAGTAGGGACACTTTTTCTTGGTCGTGTACCGGGCGCATTCTTTGCATTTATAAAAAGAAGTATCCGCATAGCCCAACCGTATTGATATCCCGCGGCGTAACTCCTCACTATGGATATCTGTCCAGACCCCTGAAAGCGCCTCCGTTAGCGTCGTCTTGCCGTGATCAACGTGACCCACAAGACCTATGTTGACTTCTGCTTGAGGCATCTTTCACCCTGTTCAAATTCCTCTTAAACATTAAAAAACACAGTGATTTGAATCCGACCCTCATATTTTAAGTTTGCTTTGCCTCTTTGGGTTGAATAATCTCCTCAACCGGCTTTTCGCCCCACTTCGTTATCACCGCGTTCAGCTGCACGATGCTCTCAGAGACCCTAGAGCCACGCACCATTTTTCTGCGACGATCACCAGATTTTCTTGGAGAGAAGCCTGGACCGCTCGCCAGCAGGACGCTTACCCGACCAGGCCCTGCAATGTCGGGACGCATGGGAAATCCATCCCGGTCGGTGCCACCGGTTATCTGAAGCTCATAGCCCGGTAGGCCAACTATTCTGCCGTCAAACTTTTCCCCAATCCTCATCCCGATGAGCCTGCTGGCCTCCGGATCTTTTGCCTCCAGCTTGTAGCTTTTTCCCGTCTTCGGGTCCGCAACCACCATTTTGAAAGCCATCACATCACCCCATATGTCGGGTCAATTTTTTGCTTGATGGTGATTATCTCATCAAGCACTGAGAGCTCGTCACCTGAAAGAAGATCGCGTAGATCTCTTTTCAGCGCGAGCACATGGTCTCTTGGTACATCCGTATATAAAACATCTCCCTCTTGAACATGGCGCCCGATCATGGGGCCGTCTATCGAAACGGCCAGCTCATCGCCAAGCTTTGCCTCCTGAACCGATCTCTTGTCCTTTTGCAGCTCACGAATGACCCCTACCGTCTTGCCCCATTTATTCATCAACGGCACCTTTGTCCTGACGACGCCGCCCAATACATCGATTCCGACGATTGCTGGGTCGCTGCGCCGGAATACATAGCCGGGTTTGATGACAATTTTCCCGGGTCTGATGAATCCCTGCAAGCGCTTCGCCCTGACCTCATCATTCTTCTTCTTAACCCAATCTTCAAACTGTTCCAGCAGCCGGTAGATGACATTATCCATGATGATTTTAACACCCTCACGATCAGCCTCAGATTGGACATCGGGTAAAATCCTGACATTAAAGGCCAAAACCACTGCCAGTAGTGGATCGCTTTTACCAACGGTTGAAGCTTCAATAACATCTCGCCTTGAAACGTCACCGATGTCGGCTTTACGGATCGGTATGCGCTTGGCCTGAAGCTGTCCCTCCAAAGCCTCAAGCGAGCCCAAAGTGTCGGCCTTTAAAACTACGCCAGTTATATCTGAACTAATCCTCACCCGCTCCAGCTCTTGCTGCATCTCCTGCCAGAGCTTTTCTGCCGCGGCTATGTCCTTAATCACCAAAAAAGGAGCGCCAGCCACCGCCCCCTCAAGGTTCGGTGCTGCAATCTTGACTCCGGCGGCGGCATAAACTTTTTCAACTTGATTGAACCTGTCCTCAGGATCGCGAATTTCATCAAGAGGTTTAGGTTGAAGGAGACACCTAACTCTGGAAGTTATCACCTTGTCCAGACCACCAACTGCAAAAAGATCGCCTTTTGCCACCACCCCATCATATATTATCACATCTATTGTCTTGCCCAACCCAACCTCCTCCTTCACCTCGAGCACGGTTCCCCGCCCGGGACCAGTTACCTCCACCATCAGCTCTTTCTCCAAGTATCTTTGCGCCAGCCCGGCCAGAATGGCTAAAATCTCAGCTATACCCTCACCAGTCTTGGCGCTGGCAGGAATAATGGAAACCTGCCTGCGAAAGTCGCTGACTCGATCGAATCTTTCAGACTCAAATCCTAACTCATGTAATTTCCCAACCAGCTCGTAAACTTTTTCGTCCAGCGCGTGTTGAACCTCCGGGCGCTGCTTCATAAAAGATTCCAAAAAGCAAGAACGGGGAAATATCTGCCAACCAGGAATCAAATCTATCTTATTGGCTATTACCATAAAGGGTGTTCTGTAGGTCTTCAAGATTGTTAAAGATTCTAAAGTCTGGGGCATAAACCCCTCATTGATATCAATCACAAGGCAGGCAAGATCGGCTAGAGAGCCGCCTCTCCTGCGAAGATTGGTAAAGGCCTCATGACCTGGTGTGTCTATGAAAAGAAGGCCAGGCAGGTTTAGCTCTATCTTAAACCTCTCCAGAAGTCTTCCACAAATGTTCCTGATTGTCTCCACAGGTACCTCACTTGCTCCGACGTGCTGAGTGATCTCGCCGGCTTCCCGGGCGGCTACTCTGGTCCCTCTTATGGCGTCCAACAGCGATGTCTTACCGTGGTCAACATGGCCCAACACCGCAATCAATGGCTGTCTGACCCTTGGCCTCTGCATCTGGAACACCAGAATATCTTATGCTAACTAGTTTAAAGCACCGAACCTATTTCAAATGTCGACGTCTTTTGAATGAAAATAAGGGTGTGTATTAAGCCCTTGCTCACGCCGCGAACTTCCAATCCTTTAGACGAGGCCCCGCTGTTTCCATATCATCGGGCTACGTACCTACGTAGAAAGGCTGTTTGCAGAGGTAAACTACGTATATACGTAGAGTTTAAGTGCCGGCTTTAAATCCGCTCTACGTACCTACGTAGAGCCACATGGCGCGCCCGCGGAGTCCGTGATATCAGCTGCCTCGAAAACAGGGATTTTCTGGGCACCGAATTCCCGAAGCGTTCGCAAAAGCTCCATCGCAACGCCCACATGGTCAGCTCCGATGGCAGACCTTTGGATCCACCGTGTCCCCAACGCTCGCAGCTTACCATAATGCCAGCCCGATAGGCTCCTGCCTGATTTATCAAAAATTACCAGATACACTCTACGCACCTACGTAGTCCACTGTCCCTTTCGAGCAGGTCTTTTTTTAAGGAAAACATTCGACCGAGTAGCTTAATACATACAAATAAGGTCTTATAAAAAGTGATGAAATCTCTTAATTGATGAAACCAAAAAGGACCTTAAAGCTTGCAAAGTTTCCAAAATCAGAGACTGATTACGTTTGGGTATCCCCGGGAACGGAACTGGCGGAAACTGATGAATATCTTCCAGGCACAGGAGTTTACGTAAAAGGTAAGAAAATATATGCTAAAAGTTTTGGATTTGTCAACGTTGACAAGAAAAAGGTTATCCGTGTTGTGCCTTTAGCTGGGGGTTGAAGTCAAACCAAAAACATTAACATCGCCGATCATTTCCAAGGCCTATGGGAGAAAATCAGAAGAATAACGAGATCTCACGCCTGGCACTTTCCAAGGAATCGGCTGCATGAATGATGTTCTCAGTGACGCTGGTGGCAAAATCGCCGCGGATTGTTCCCTTTGCGGCTTTGGCAGGATCGGTTGCTCCTATCAGCTCCCTCATCCTAGAAACTGCCTGTTCACCTTCCACGATCATAACTACGACTTCCCCCGAGAGCACGTGATCAACCAATCTTTCGAAAAAGGGCTTCCCCTGGTGAACAGAGTAAAGCCTTTCGGCCAAACCTCGATCCAGAATCAGGCGCCGCTTTGCTACAACACTTAAACCGGCTCTTTCGATGCGAGAGATTATCTCATCAATCAGGCGCTTTCTGACCCCATCGGGCTTTATCATCACAAAGGTTCGTTCGTTCAACCTCTACCACCGGATCTTGATCGCTGGGTCCACTTTAGTTGGGCCGGCTTTCGCCCCAAGGAAAAGTTGCGCTTACATTTGCTGGAACAGAAAAACATTATTGAGCCATCGCGCTTCACGAACATCAAACCCGAGCCTGGCTCCACTCGACCGCCGCAAAAAGAACACTTTCTTGCCATTGGCATCTAAGGCACCCTTATTTCTTTGGCCTCGCGCTCTGTTTCCCTGAGCATTAAAATGTCGCCCACCCTCACCGGGCCTTTTACGTTTCTCGTTATAATTCTCCCCTTGTCACGGCCCTCCAGCACACGGCACCTTACCTGCATTATTTCGCCAGTAACACCCGTCCGCGCCCGGATCTCTATAACTTCGGCTGGAAAGCCCATGTCCGATTCGGCTGGCATTGTGCTCACTTCTTAAGCTGTTTTATGCTCTCAATTATCTCCTTCAAAGCAGCTGACGCCTGCCCAGCGTCAACTATGGCTATCGCGGATGAACCGACCTCAAGCCCTGCAGCCGCCCCCAGCTCTCTCTTGCTAGGAACATAAACATAGGGAATCCCCTTCTCCTCTGAAAGCGGAACAAGATGGGCCACGATTTCAGCCGGTTCAACGTCCTCAGCAATCACAACCAGTTTCGCCTGCTTCCTCTCCACGGCCTTGGTAACCTCGTTGGTCCCTCTCCTTAGCTTGCCAGTATCCCTCGCAACTTCTATCGCTCCATATACCTTGTCTGCCAGCTCCTTCGGGACCTCGAAGCGCACATATATCGGTTTGGCCACTCCAAACACCTCCTTCAGTTTAGACCTCATCATTCAACGGTTTTGGTGATTTTTATTAGGCAGGCTGCCGTTAAAAGACTGTTGTATCTCTATTTTAAAAGCTAGCGATTAACAATCTCCAGCCCGAAATCCCATTTACTTGTGGGTGTAAACGGCGATTAATTTCGGTGACGTTGAATCGATTCTAACAAATCCGTACCTTTCCAGCTGAACGATATCGCCGACATTAAGGGCCGCCACAGAGGGCTCGGCAAGTCCAGTTTCTACCGAAGCATCAGGTTTAATTACCTCAAGCACAACAGCGCCCGCAGAGACCCACTGAAACTTTGGCACGTCCATAACTTCCAAGCTGTGAAATGATGCCTCAAAAACAGGGGCCAGTCGCTCAAGTTTAACGTTCATCAGGTCCTTAAGCCTAAAGATGTCACCCACTCTTAGGGTTGCCATATCATCCTTGGCAACGTAGAAAACTGGGCTGTCGTTTTCAATCACAATTGGAAGCACCCGCTCCCCCATTTCCGGTTTGCTGGGGTGCAAACGTAAGCGAACCTCCTTAAATTTAGGTGCATTATGGACAAGCAGTTTCACCGGATTGGCCACGAAGAAGTAACGGTTGGCAACTGGATCCAAAAACTTTCTATTATATGCATAAAGGGTTTCCCAGCTCAGCGAAGAGTCAACGGGTGTCAGTCCTATGTCAAAAATCAATTGCCTTATGGCTGCAGGCAAAAAACCACGCCTTCGCAGAGCGGCGATAGTGGCAAGTCTGACGTCATCGAAACCCTGGAGGTTACCACTTCTGACCATTTGCATCGTCTGAGTTTTACTCAGCTCAACTCCTGGCATCGACAGCCGGCCGTACTGGACTGCAGTGGGATACTTCCAACCAAAATGAGCATACATCGCCCGCTGTCTCTCTTCATTTATCTCATGCTCCTTGCCCCGGATTACGTGAGTCACCCCCATGAGATGGTCATCAATTCCGGTGGAGAAATTGTACAACGGCCAAACGAGATATTTCCCACCGACTCTTGGGTGTGACTTTGTGACAATTCTCAAGGCAGGCCAGTCACGCACCGCTGGATTGGGATGGCTCAAATCTGTCTTTATTCGAACAACAGCCCTGCCCTCATCATAACCACCCGCGAGCATTTTCCGCCATCTGGACAAGTTCTCTGAAGCGGTGAGATTGCGACAGGGGCAAGGCAGACCGGAATCGCGCAGCTTTCTAAAGTTTTCAACGTCACATTCACACACGTAGGCCTTGCCTTCTCTAATTAGCTCCTCAGCATGAGCGTAATATATTTCAACACGATCCGATTGATAGTACTCCTCGTCCCAGCTGATGCCGAGCCATCTCAGATCTCGCTTTATGAGTTCATACATCTCAAGCATCGCGTTCTCGGGATTGGTATCCTCAAACCTTAAGATGAATTTACCCTTATAGCGCCGGGAATATTCATGACTGAGCAGCGCTGCCCTTACATGCCCCATATGCAAAGGACCGTTGGGGTTGGGAGCAAATCTAGTTACAATCGTCTTATACTCGTGGATGTCCGGCAAATCCGGTAGTCCCCGTCGTTCCTCGACCCTTTTCTCAGGCAACCCGACTTTTCTTATCTGAAACTGTTGCTCTTCAGGTGTCATCCTGTTAACCTCATCGACCACCTGATCCACGATGATTGAGAGCTCCGCAATCCTAGATTTCCAACCAGGCAGTTCAGCCAGAATCTTTCCCATAACTGCCTTTGGGCTGGCTTTTCCACCATGCTCGGCGGCGTTAGCTAGCGCCCATCTCAGCACCGCCCTTCTAACATCTTCCACGAGGCCGCCTCCATTGACCTGCTGGATATAAATCTGATTGTCGAGCCATCAGAACTCCCGCTCAACAACAAAATCGGCGATAGCCTGCAGCGCCTCTTTGGCTCTCGACTCGGGCAAAACCCTCAGTTTCATCTTCGCCTCTGCAACCATCTTTTGGGCCTGCTCCGCGACGTAGTCAACAGCCCCCACCTTTTTCAGAACCTCTATCGCCGCGCTAATTTCTTCACTAGTCGCGCTGCTCTTTCCAAATGCCTTTAACAAGGTTTCTCTATCCCTCTCCGGCGCCAACTTCATGGCCCTCAAGATTATCAGCGTCTTTTTTCCCTCCCTTATGTCGCTACCTATCGGCTTGCCAAACTTTTCCTGCTTTCCCAAAATTCCCAGTACATCATCCTGCATCTGAAAAGCCATTCCAATTAACCGGCCATAGCCGGCGAGCGCTTGAACTTTTTCCCTTGAGGCGTTTCCTAAAATTGCACCTGCCTTGGCGGCTGCTTCAGTGAGGGCACCGGTCTTTCCGCTGATCATCTGCATGTATTCCTCCTCAGTGACGTCATTGCGTTTTTCAAACAACATGTCCAGCACCTGTCCCTGGCAAAGTTCAAAGCTTGCCCGGCTCAAGGTGTTGAAAAGTTCCACCGTTCTTTCCAGACTCAACCCCAACCTGCTGGCGTTCGCCGCCGCCGCTTCAAAGACCTTGGCAAACAGTGCATCGCCTGCAATTATCGCTATTGGCTCACCCCAGATGACATGCACAGTTTTAACATTCCTTCTGAACTCATCGTGATCCATGATGTCATCGTGAATTAAGGTGAAGTTGTGGAAGAGCTCCAAGGCGGCAGCTGTCTCAATGGCATCTTCCCTTTTGCCACCAACCGCCTCGCAGGCCGACAGGGCCAAACAGGGGCGCAACCTTTTCCCACCAGCCTCGATCAAATGCCGCATAGCTTTAGCCAAAACCTCTGGTCGGATTTCCTTTGATATCCATCGATCGATTTCAGGCTCAACCAAAGCCGCGCACTCTTCCAGATATTTCAAAACATCCACATCAATCACCTAGGATCAGCGAGGTTCCATTCCGGAGCTGGTGCAGTCTATCATCACTGTATCCTAACTCCTTCCCAAGCTCAATCATTAACCGAAGCTTATCAAAGGTGCTGTGACATGGAATCAGGTTATCGGGCTTAATCATCTCTATGAACTCAGAGGTATCCACCCTGCCCGCATGCCCGGAAACATGCACGTCGCGGTAAATGTGGGCCCCTTTAGCCATCAACTTCGTCTCAAGCAGCTCTCGGTTGGATTCATTTATTGGATTGGGTATGACGCTGGCGGAAAAGATGACCTCATCTCCATCACGTATATCTAGAGGCAGCTGCCCGTTAGCTATCTTCGACAGAACTGAGGTTGGCTCTCCCTGATGCCCAGTGCAGATAAGCACATAATCGGAACGTGATTTGTTTATCTCCCTCAGTAAATTGTGCACCGCATTAGGGCGCCCGTGAATGCTCAGCTCGGGGGGGAAATCCACCAGACCCACATCCATCGCTGCCGTGCAATAGTTCCGCAGCGAGCGACCGACTAAAACTGGAGTGCGGCCGATATCAAAAGCGAGATCCACAATTGATTTCAACCTGACAATGTGTGAGGAAAATGTCGTGGCGATAACCAGACCATTATTGGAACAGGCTTCGCTCATAACCTCCTTCAGCATCTGGCGGGCGTGGGCCTCGGATTTTGTCGGCCCCGGTTCATCCAATCTTACCGCACCAATCAGGGCAGCTAGAAGTCCTTCGCTGGCCAAGCGCCTCAACCTGGCCCGGTCGGTTTTTTCTCCCAGCAGGGGTTGTTCATCCAGCTTGAAATCGCTGGCAAAGAGCACCGATTCTCCGTCCCGCCTGACTGAAACAAAAACCGTGTGAAGAATACTGTGGGTGGCGTTAATGAACTCAATGTCAATTCCATGAGTTCTAACCGAACCTCCGGGATTAACCGTGATGAGCTCGTTCTTTAATCTAACCCCGCTTTCCTCCCTTAACAACCTCCGAGTCAATTCGATCGTGAACGGAGTTCCATAGATGGGGGCGTTGTAAGCATAGGCCAGTTTACCAACAGCACCGATGTGGTCAAGGTGGCCATGAGTGAGAACGATCGCCTTCACCTTTCGTCCGTGAAGGATGTTATCATCAGGGATACCATTTATATTGATCAGCTCCTCCCGGCTCATCTTTCCTATCTCAGCCTCCTCAAAGGCCATGATGCTGTCGAGCCTTATCCCCATATCAACGATAATATAATTTCCATCAAAGCCCAGCGCAGTCATGTTTTTGCCCACTTCGCCCAAACCACCGAGGGGCAATATTTCGACGCTCATGCACTTCGCCTCCTCAATTTCTCTGGACTGAAACCGCGATCGGCAAGCCAGTCGCGCGTTTTACCGGTGATTACTAAACTGGTCCTGCGCAGGTCGGCTACTCGCCTGCACCCAGTCAGAAACATTGCCGCTTTGAGCTCCGCCAAGAAATTGTTAAGAAAATTAAGCAATGTCTTTTTACCGTTGTCAGCGGCTCGAAGTACCGGTAAAGCGATTCCCACGAGATCAGCACCTAAAGCCAAGGCCTTCGCCGCATCGAGTCCCGAACGTATGCCCCCGCTGGATATCACCGGCACCTTGACCGACGTGGAAACCTCCGCGGTGGAAACGGCAGTGGGGATACCCCAATCCCAGAAGGTTAACCCTACGACAGAACCATGTGATGACCTCAAAGCTTCCACACCCGCCCATGAAGTGCCTCCAGCTCCACTGACATCAATGGCTGAGGCTCCGGCATCGACCAGCTTCTTAGCCACCTCGGCGCTAATTCCGCAACCAGTTTCTTTGGCAATAACTGGAACATCCAAACCTCGGCAAACCTTTGAAAACCTTTCCAAGGCGCCACGATATCGGGGCTCGCCTTCTGGCTGCACCAATTCCTGCAATGGATTCATGTGTATAGAGAGGGCATCGGCATCGATCATCTCAACCGCTCTTCGTGCTTCGGCAACACCGTATCCCTGGACTAACTGCGCCATTCCGATGTTGCCCACGAGAAAAACATCCGGCGCCACAGGTCTAACCTTAAATGTGTCGGCCAATCTGGGGTTTTCCAACGCCGCCCTCTGGCTGCCGACCCCAAATCCTATTCCCAGTTCCTGAGCGGCGGAAGCCAGAATAGAATTGAACTTTTTCCCTGACGCACTTCCACCTGTCATTGGGCTGATCATGATGGGGGCATTAAGTTTGAAACCAAGAAAGCTGGTTGTGAGATCAACATCCTTAAGATCCATCTCCGGCAGAGCTCTGTGCACAAACTCGATATCACAAAATCCCGCGTCCTTAAAGAGGCTTTCAACGTCCTCTCTGAGACATATTTTCAAATGATCGTCTTTCCTGCCGCTGGTTTTATCCACCAATTTATTTCCCCCTGGTCACTACCGTTCCCAGCCCTCTTTTACCGAGAAGTGCTTCCCTAAGAACATTGGGTCTGGCTGCATTTACTATTTCCGCTTCTATACCAAACTTTGCCAGCTCAAGCAACTCCTGTACCTTGGCCCGCATGCCTCCGGTCACGTCTCCACTTTCGCCCTCCCACACGGAGGCCAACGAACCCACATCGGAAGGAGTTATCACTCGCAACAATTCAGCCCGACTATCCTTCTTTGGACATGACGTGAAAACTCCATCAACATCAACTCCAAAAACCACCCGAGAAGCACCCAACTTCCTCGCCAGGTAGGAGACCATCTGATCCCCTGAAACTATGCTTATTCCCTTGACAACATCGAAAACCACATCACCGTAGAGAACCGGGACTAACCCCAAAGCCAACACCCTCTCCAGCGGCCTGAGTTCCATAGATTTAATCCGGCCGTTGGAGGACAAAACACAGGCTGATGGTTGAAAAGCAATCGCTGGTATGCCCTCTTTTTGCAGGGCCTCAACCAGATATTTGTTCAGCTTTTCCATGGCCAGGTGGGTTAAAGAAACACCCATGAGCTGATCCTTGCCGTGATATCCATCAGCAATCTTGTACTTCAAGGCCAACGGATGTCCAAACGAGCCGCCTCCATGCACGATGACAAGAGAACCCTTCACGTCCTTTAGCTCCCTCGCCAGCCGTTTGATAACGCTGCGTTTAATGGTGAACGGTTTTCTTTTATCGGTGATAACGCTTCCACCTAATTTTACAATCAGGGGTTTCATCACATCACTTTGAGACGGCAATCGAAGCGTATCCGACCACTTGAGCCATCGGGCCGGCCGTATCACCGCTGGTAGCATACTTGAGCAGTTCGGCCCTTCTTGCCCCCAGCCTTTTCGCAGCTTGCAACATCGCCGAGACGGGACCATAACCACACATCGTGATCCCTTTTTCGTCAACAGTCCTAACCACGCCGCCAGGATCCATCTCCATTATTTTCTCAATTACCTTTCTATCCCTCTCCACGGCCAGCCTCTGCGGCTCATAGTGGGTGAAATCGGTTGAGGCTATGATGAGAACGTCCTTTCCTGCTGCAGCCTCGGCTATCGCATCTCCGACCTCCAGACTGGTCCTCTCATCCTGCAGCATCATACAGATGGGGACTATTTTGAACTTGTCTTCGAAGAGATGCTGGAGAAACGGTAGCTGTACCTCAATTGAATGCTCGTAAGCGTGGGCCAGCGTGTCCTCATCAATGATATCTGAGGAGGACCTTATCCTGTTGCTCAAATCCTCATCAATTTGAACCTCACCCAACGGGGTCTTCCATCTGCCTGATGTCATTATCGAAACTCCAGATCCGGCACCGGTGTGATTTGGACCCAGTAGAACCACACACTCAGGAAGACCGTCCTCCGCAACTCGGAAAAAGCCGTGGGCAGCAACCGGTCCTGAATACATGTAGCCCGCATGCGGGGAAACAAGCCCCACCAACTTCCTCATTCCCTTGCCAACCTTTGGCAGCTTTCCTGGTCCATGCTTGTCGAGATAACACCGCTCTATTTGCCTCAAAAGTTCCGATTTCGTCCCGGCATAAAACTGGCCTGCAACCACAGGTGGTCTCAACTATTCACCGCCAGCCTTTGTTTCGAACTCCTCAACTTGGACTCCGAACGGCTGGTCTGGTAAAAGTTCGCCCCTCTCCCTGAGAACCTGTCTAGCGAGCAACCAAAACACCAACGCTAGCGCCTTGCGGCCCTTGTTATTGGTAGGAATAACCAGATCAACATCGGCTGTTTCATTGTCTGTGTCACAAAGCCCAACAACTGGAATGCCTACCTGGGCTGCCTCCCGTAAGGGCTGTTCATCCGCTATCGGGTCGGCAATGACCAAAACTTCTGGTTCCATGTACCCTTTGTAATGGGCATTCGTGAAGGTTCCCGGGATAAATCTTCCGATCATGGGTATAGCCCCGGTCACCTCACAAAACCGCTGTGCCGGCCGCTGCCCGTACTGCCTCGCGGCAGCAACAACGATCTTGGATTTATTAAACCTCGCCAAGAACTTCCCGGCTACCGCTATGCGCTCATCCGTCTTCCTTATATCCAAGACATAAAGTCCATCGGGTCTAGCCCGAAAGATGAAAGGAGCCATGGCTCCGGTCTTTTGCCTAGTGCCTATGTGGACCCCGCTAGACAGGTAAACATCGAATTCTATCAGACCTGCCGCTCCTTGACCAAATTCCGCCTCATTCATCTCAATCCACTCATCCTTGCCTTATTTCCCAATTCTTCCTCTATGCGAATCAGCTCATTAAGCTTAGCGATTCTCTCACCACCGACTACGCCCGTCTTTATCATCGGACAGTGCCAAGCCACTGCAAGGTGGGCAATCGTCTCATCTGTAGTTTCCCCCGAGCGGTGGGAGATTACTGGCACATATTTATTCCGTTTTGCCAGCTCAACCGCTTTAAAGGTATCGGTCAGCGTGCCAATCTGGTTGGGCTTGATGATAATCGCGTTTGCCGCCTTAGACCTGATTCCAATCTCAAGCCTTCTGACGTTGGTTACGAAAAGATCATCCCCACAGATCAGACATTTATTCCCTGCCTTCCTCGTCAGCTCGGCAAATCCCTCAAAATCTGTCTCATGAAGGGGGTCTTCAACATAGAATAGCTTAAATTTTTCAATTAAGCTCAGGATAAAATCGAGTTGTTCCCCGCGATCTCGTGTTACGGCCTCTCGCTTGTAAACGTACAGATCTCTCTCGCTGTCATAGAAGCTGCTCGCCGCCAGATCAAGAGCCGGCCTTACTTCAATGCCGACCTCTTGACTGACCAACTCACAGGCTTCAGCGAGAAACTCGAGCGCACCTTCATTACAAATGTTGGGTGACCAAGCACCTTCGTCGCTCTTCCCTCGGGTGAACGAACTATTTGCCTCGCTGAACATCTCACCAACTTTTTTGTGAACCCTAGCATTGGTAAAAATGGCCTCTGAGACCTTTCTAGCTCCGGTGGCTATCACGAGATATTCCTGAATATCGGGCGCATATCCTCCCGCGTGTTTGCCTCCGCCGATAACGTTTCCCAGAGGATAGGGAAGCTCAAATCCTTCCCTCCCGCCAAGATGCTGATAAAGCGGCATTTTTTTAGCCAAAGCAGCGGCCTTGGCCACAGCCATGGAAATGGCCACGGTGGTGTTGCCGCCCAAGACAGATAAATTTGGAGTCCCATCCAACTCGCGAAGAGTTTCATCCACCCTGGCCTGATCAAAGGCATCGAGCCCGGACAACTTGGGTGCGATCTCAATGACCTTTTCTAAAGCTTTGTCGACTCCACCTGCTGGAAAATCGACCGCCTCTAGCTTGCCCTTGCTCGCCCCGCTGGGTGCCGCTGCCCTGCCATAGAATAAATCGCCTTTATTATCGCGAACTCCGACCTCTACTTCAATAGTGGGGTTACCGCGACTGTCCAATATTTTCCTAGCTTTCAGGCTCGATATTACTGCTTCCATAATTTACCTCAAAAAATATTCCTGCTGCGGCTTAAGAAAGTTGTTGTAGGAGCCATTAAAAACTATTTGTGGTGGGGCCGCCAGGATTTGAACCCGGGTTCGCAGGTCTCTTCGCACCGCTCCAATGGGTCATCATCCTCACGTCAGCAGACCCACGACGGTCCACTGGAGCCTGCTTTTAGCCCAGACAGTGCTGGAGTGCTAGCCAAGCTACACCACGGCCCCACAGACCAGTAATTTGCACCTAGACTTAAAAAACCTCTGAAACATCCTGACTAAGGCTGAAGTGGCCCATTTAAATCCGGACAGACTGAATTTTCTAGGAGCGGTCATATGGAAAGATGGGTCAGGCACATTCAGCTGAAGCCGGACATCAGCATCAAAGAACTGGTAAAAGAGATGGGAAAATGTGGTGTTTTCAGCGCTGGTCGTGTGGCCAAAGCTGTGGAAATCTACCGCGAAATGCTCAGGAAAAAATCAACCATCTTCATGGGTGTGGGAGGGGCTGTTATCCCGGGTGGTTTAAGGAATGTGCTCGCTAGCGCAATCAGGGAAGATCTGGTCAATGTAATGGTGGTGACGGGAGCTAACGCCACCCATGATCTAATCGAAGCTTTCGGGGGACGGCATGTCCGAGGAAATGAACTTGTCGATGACGCCACGCTGCGCAGCAGAAGAATAAGTCGCATCTACGATGTCTACGTCCCGCAGCGGGCATTTGAGATCTTTGAGGAAAAAATCCAACCGATATTCGCAAAGGTTTTTCGAGATGGTTCAAGAATCTCTTCCGCTGAGCTGCTGCGCAGAATCGGGCTTGAGCTTAATGATAAGAACTCATTCCTGAAGGCTGCCGCAGAGAAAGGAGTTCCGGTTTTCTGCCCCGCAATCGCCGACTCAATACTTGGCCTTCAGGCTTGGCTCTACTCGCAAGAACATGAAGTGACCATAGATGTCCTGAAAGACATTAAAGAGATCTTCGAACTGGCCAGCGAAGCAAAAAACCCCGGGGCAGTTCTGCTCGGAGGTGGGGTGCCCAAAAACTTCATTTTTCAAAGCATGCTCCTGACACCGCGGTCGTTTGACTACGCGATTCAGATAACGATGGACCGGCCGGAACCAGGCGGGTTGAGCGGTGCCACCCTTGAAGAAGCCAAATCCTGGGGCAAAATTTCAAAAAATGCAAAAACCGTTATGGTGATAGGCGATACAACGGTAATTTTGCCGATAATACTGGCTTCAGTGATGGAAAAAGGATGATTGGTACCGACCACATCAAGTTTTCGAACACCTTTGGACGAACTTGCCACCGATTGACCACACCAACTATACTCTACAAATCAAAACGCCGCTCAACCGAGCTGCTCAACACCTTCCACCACTTTACGAAAATGACTGAACCAAAACACAATCAATCAGAGAAAAGGCCCAAAAAATTGAAAACCTAATGACCAAGAAGAATTAACTTATAAGTGTGAAAGTCATCGGCATCGATCTGGCTGGGTTGGAGGTCAATCCAAGTGGCTTCGCCATCTTGGTTGGTAAAAAAATCACTGCCAAGACGCTGCACACTGATGGGGAAATTTTAGAACACTGCACCATAATCAGACCAACAGTCATTGCGATTGACGCCCCGCTCAGCCTTCCCCGCCGCGGCAACCTCAGGGAAGCCGATCTCTCTTTGATCAAGCGGGGCTTTCGGGTTTTTCCTCCGAAATTCGGTGGCATGAAATCACTGACCACGCGGGGCATAAGACTGGCCAGAAAAATAAGAAAAAATAAAATCGACGTCATAGAGGTTCATCCGAGAACATCAGGTTTGATAATTTCTGGAACCGATGACAGGAAGAAGTGGATGGAGGAATTGAAGCAACGAGGTTATGAATTTAATGGTGGAACCAGTCGCCATGAAATCGACGCTGCCCTAGCCGCCCTGACCGGTTCACTCTATCTTAAGAATAAAACCGAAAAAATCGGGACTCCACAAGAGGGCATCATTATCATCCCGAGAAAATAGTATTTTTTATCCTCGCTGTGCTGTTGGAAAGGCTGGAAACTCCTACGCCCAACGTCGTCGCCAATTTTTTCAGGGTAATTTTTTCACCCACGGCGCTGGAACCACAGTAAATAGCTATTGCGGCGAGAAAAAGTGGCGGCTTACCCTGAACAAATCTCTTGGGCAAAATATCCAGAATCTCATGGGCCTTTATGATGGCCTCTCTGGATAAACCCAGCTGCGGGGCAAATCTATCGATAAAGCTCCCAGCGGAAACCCGGGGCAGTCTTAAACCGAGCTCCTTTGAGAACAGTTTAACATATCTGTGAACGCCTTTGAGAACCGCAGATCTGTCCAATCCAAAACGAACCGCCACTGCGTTTGCAATCTCATGGTCGGTCCTTGGTATGCCTCTCAACCTACATGCGGCCAGGATGAGCGCTGCCAGAACCTGGTGGGCGCTTCTGCCGGATGTCAGCTTTTTCGCCCTCGCCTTTCGATAATAAGTGCAGATTTCAATTTTGATTCCTTTGGAAAGGGAGAGATCCTCGCAAATCTTGTCAAGGTCGATCAGAACCTCCCGAAGGCTTCTATCCTCCCAATCCATAACGCGGGCTCTTTGGTGGAGCAATTGCATCCTCCGCAGCCGGGCTCTTTCTGATGGAGGCAAATCTCGAGAAACGTTGAACCTGGAGCCGAGACCATAATCATGCTGAGTAACATCAAAACCTGATGAGAGGTCTGCGCGCTCCTTATTCTCACCTAATCCTGTCCTCCGCTCAGGCCCTGTAACATAAAGACGCTCCAGTATCACAAAACCACAGCGGGTGCAGATCTGCTCGCCTCTGATATCGTCGTAAAGAACCGCGGAACTGCTGCACAGCGGACAGTTCATCGGACTACCTCCATTTAACCAACTTGGCAGCTGCTTCGCTGCCGAGAATTTTCAAAATCTCTTCATCCCCAACCAACTTTCTCGCCGAAACCTTTGGATTGAAACCAAAAAACAAATCAACAAAAGCGCGCTGTAAACCGGACTTACCATCGAGCAAGGAAACAATGGCATCCATCTTTCGATCCTGAGAAACGCTCAAAGAAGAACGAAGAATACTTCCAATCTCAAAGTCCTGACCGAACTCCGCCCTCCAAATCCGGTCATATTCAGAAAGCCGTTTCTTTGAAACATCGCCTTCGGTAATAGCGTCAACGGCAACCTTGCCTGCGATTTCCCCGCACTTCAGGGAATATAGCAGTCCCTGCCCAGTGAGGGGGT
>JACIWF010000080.1 GCA_014361095.1 Hadesarchaea archaeon
GACGACGTCCCCCGGTTGTTCTTCATTGATATCGATGGTGGCATGATTGAGGAGAAAATGCTGGCGACGGGATCGGGCTCCCCGGTTGCCTACGGCGTGCTGGAGACGGAGTTCGGGGAGGATATGAAGACAGATGAGGCGATCCCAATTGCCATCCGGGCTATCAAGACCGCCATGAAGCGAGACATAGCAACCGGAAATGAGGTTTTGGTCGCCGTGATTACCAAGAAAGGTTACCGCGAACTCACACCTGAGGAAATTAAAAAACTGGCTTAAAGTTAACCCAGAGTGTTAAGGTGCAAGCATGGCAGCAGAGGAGTTACTTAAGGAGATAAAGGCAGCCGTGAAAGAAACGCCTTTCGCCGACGCAGTGACCAATATCGACTTTGAGGGGCCCAGGGTGGTCCTTTACTGCGGAAATCTGGATCTCCTGATGGAAAACGGGGAGAAGATAAAGGAGCTGGCTCGAAAGCTCAGAAAGAGAATAATTCTCCGTCCCGACCCCTCGATCCTTACCGATAAGGAGGAGGCTGAAAGGAAGATCAGAGAACTGGTGCCGCCCGAGGCCAAGATCACCGATATCATCTTCAGCGAGGATGTCGGTGAGGTGACAATAGAAGCCGAGAAACCCGGTGTCGCCATTGGAAAGGGCGGAGCACTGCTCAGGGAGATAATGCACAAGATAAGCTGGACGCCGAAGGTGATCCGGGCCCCACCGATAAAATCAGAAATCGTGCACAACATCAGGCTCTCGATGATTTACAGCGGGGCCGAGAGACGCGAGATTCTGAGGAAAATCGGCCGAAGAATTCACCGCGAGCAGAAGGCCAAGGATGGCTGGGTGAGGTTAACGACCCTGGGCGGTGCCCGTGAGGTCGGAAGGTCTTGTTTTCTGTTGCAGACGCCCGAGAGCAAGGTGATGCTTGACTGTGGTGTCAACGTGGCTTCCGATGACAGGGCCTTCCCCCATCTCGAGGCACCTGAGGTAAGGTTGCCCGAGTTGGACGCAGTAGTGCTGACCCATGCTCACCTCGACCACTGCGGCTTCATCCCTTACCTGTTCAAGTACGGCTTTGAGGGACCGGTTTACTGTACCCCACCGACACGGGACCTTGCCGTGCTGCTTCTGCTGGACTACTTGGATATTGCCGAGCGCGAGGGAAAACAGCTCCCATACAACAAGAGGGATATTGGTTCCTTTCTCACTCACTGCATAACCTTGGAGTATGGGGATGTGACGGATATAGCCCCGGATATCAGGATCACCTTCCACAACGCTGGACACATCTTGGGCTCTTCAGTGGTTCATATCCACATCGGTGACGGCCTTTACAACATCGTCTATACTGGGGACCTGAAGTTTGACAGAACGCGCCTGTTTTCACCCGCCGTTTACAGCTTCCCCAGGGTTGAGACGTTGATTATAGACAGCACCTATGGGGGGGCCGAGGACATCCAGCCCTACCGGACGGATGCCGAGAAGGTTTTCATCCAGACGGTGCTGGAGACGATCAAGCGCGGGGGCAAGGTGCTAATTCCTGCCTTTGCCGTTGGGAGGGCGCAGGAGATCATGGTCCTCCTAGAGAGTGCCAAGCGCAGTAAAATTATAGACGGTATCCCGGTCTATCTGGACGGCATGATCTGGGAGGCAACCGCCATACACACCGCTTATCCTGAATATCTCTCACAAGAGTTGCGGGAGCTGATATTCAAAGAGGAGGATAATCCGTTTCTTTCTGACATGTTTATCAAAGTTTCCGGTCCTGACCAGCGGGCCGAGATAATAGATGGTGAGCCCTCGGTGATACTTTCCACGGCAGGCATGATGGCCGGCGGACCGGTTCTCGAGTACTTCAAACGTTTAGCCCCAGATCCAAAGAACACCCTGATCTTTGTAGGATACCAGGGCGAGGGCTCTTTGGGTCGGAGGATACAGAAGGGGTGGCGGGAGATACCGATGCAGGGTGAGAAAGGAAAGCTCGAAGAGGTCAAGGTCAATATGGAGGTCAGAACCGTTGAGGGATTCAGTGGACATTCCGATCGCGCGCAGTTGTTCAACTACATCAGAAGAATGTCGCCTAAGCCCGACAAGATAATAAGCGTTCATGGTGACGATACCAAGTGCACCGACTTCGCCGCCGCACTTCACAAGCTATTCCGGGTTGAAACCCGGGCTCCGCTCAACCTCGAGACCATAAGGTTAAGATAGGGAAGTGAGCGCCTCTATCTCTTTCCTCGTCAGCTTCCGCTTTTTTGACCTGCTGTCAATGATGGCGCTGTGGCCGAATGGATCCATCAGTATTATTTTAGCTCTCGCCCGCCCCTGAGTTATTTCCTCGATTTTCCTGAGCTTCTTTTCAGCCAACTTTCGCCGAGCAGCAGGGGCCGACTCGATTAGCGAGGTTAGCACATCCTTGACCCGGTTCAGAACCCCCTCGATGTTGGTTATGTAACCTTGGCTGCCGGGCCCTGGACTGATGGTCACACCCAGCCCAGGTATTTTTATCGTGCCGGTGCTTGACCTGATAACCCTGACCTTCATGTCTTCCTCTGACTTTATCAGAAAATCGTATCTGGTCCCTTCATGCTCACCAAGATGGGTCACGTCGGAGTGTTTGAAGTTGCAACTGCTGCAGGTGGCGAGCGTTTCCATCGTCTCGCCAAAGTAGGGGATGTCATCAATTCTGCCGAAAACCTGGAAGGTTCCTTTGGCACCGCAGATGGGACAGATCTCCACCGGGAGGATGAACTCCCTTTTATTCATGAGCACACCAAATCAGGCGGCGGGCTTTCTGAACTGGAGGCTGATGTATTTCGGGGTGGCGATCACCTTGGTTTCTGTGAGCCGCCCCATGTCCCCGCCGATCCCTCGGCAGATGCCCTTGAGCTGATCGATGGCCTGTTTTAGCTCTTGGGGATCATGATTCATGAGTGAACTGATGTCCAGAATGATGATGTTTCCCGCTCTGAGTTCATCGGCGGCCTCCTGAACATCAGCGAGGCTGTTGAGTTCCATGCTTTTGACATAAATGGGTTCAACCTCACCGGCCCTCTTTGACTCGGCGGTGACCTCGACCTCGGTAATTGGTATTTCCTGAACCGGCGCCGGCTCAGAGCGTGGCTTGCTAAAAATTTTCTTTAGCGATCTCATGTGCTCTCGTGCAAATATCTATTAATCGATATTTAACTCTTTTCTAAAGCCCTCCAGATACGGTCACCCACGTGGTGTATATTTTTCACGGCTTTTCCCTTTGGCGCTTTCATCCCAACACCGTCGACCAGAGCCAGACCCATCGCGATGGTTTTGCCGTGTCGTTCATCCACGATGGCGACGATATCCCCCGTCTTAATATCCGGGTCTGCCGAGGCGATCCCGGGACTCATAACGTCGGCGCCTTTGGCTATGTAAGGTACCGCCCCCATGTCGACAACCACGCGTTTGATTTCAATCAGGTCAACAATCCTCAGCGTCGGAAAAAGCGCACCGTCTTTTCGAAAAAATATCGTTTTTCCCCCGCTGATAATCAACTCCGTACCATCAGCCATTTCACGAATTTCGACATCCTTGCCAATGACACGGGCTATTGCCTCCCCAAATCTTCGGCTGGCCTCTTGGACAATATTTTTTAGCTCATCCTTACGCAACCGATAACGCCTCTCCGATGGCATAATAAAGCCTCGACGGGATAAACTTAAATACACGGCTGAATAAAAATGGGTGATTTTGATGAGCCAGAGACCATTGGATATATTAAACAAAGCGCTCGGGTCTTCGGTCCTAGTTGGACTTAAGGGTGGACGCGAGTTCAGAGGAAAACTGAGTGGATTTGATGTCCACGTGAATCTCGTTCTTGAGGAGGCCGAAGAACTACAGAGTGGAGAGGCCACTAAGCGCTATGGCACCATGGTAATTCGTGGTGACAGCGTGGTTTTCATCTCTCCGGCCAGGTGATTCGGGTGGTCAAGGGTACACCCTCGATGGGGAAAAGACACAAGGTTGTCCACATCAGATGCCGGCGTTGCGGTAGGCGTGCCTACCATGCCCAGCGTGGTGTTTGCGCTGCCTGCGGCTATGGGAAGGACCGCCGCATCAATAGGTACAGGTGGAAGGTGAAGACGGTTCAACGGCTCAGGCTGAGATAGTTTTTGTTGAAAAATCTCTTAAGCCGGACGGACAACTGTTTAATAGTGGGCCGGTAGATCAGCTGGAAGATCACTCGCTTGGCAAATGATTTATCCAGATTGCGAGAGGTCGCGGGTTCGAGTCCCGCCCGGTCCACCATTCGAGATTATTTTGTTTGCCATGGGTGATTCTTAGCTTTCCAGACAAATTACAGAAAAAGATAACCCCTTGAGACCTAATTTTTGGTGGGGGCAGAAACCTGGCGATAATTCCCAAGAAGGGCCGCAGAAAATCGCGGGGAGCCGCCGACGTAAAAAGAGGCGTGGTTATCTTCCTCGTCTTTTTGGGTCTGTCGGTGGTCATTCATGAGACCTTTCACCTGGTTGTGGCCAGGGCGCTTGGCTACACTGCCGAGGTCTTCTACGGGATAAGTTTTTCCAATTTGTACGGTTATGTTAGAATTGAACAAATGCCCCGGAATATCGTTCACACCGTGCTCATTTTTTCTGCGGGGGGCGTGGGTACTGCAGCCGTGTTTTTTATCCTCTGGTCTGCCATCGAGGATATCGTGACCAAGCTCCTGTTGTCTTTTTTTACTTCGATGCAGTTGGCCTATGGCCTGCTTGAAACTTCCTATGGGCTTGGAATAATCAAAATTGAAATGCTGGGTCTGTGGCCGGTTGTCGTTGGCATAACTGTGATGCTGGTCTTTAGAATAATTTACGGAAAGTTGGGTTGGTGGTAAA
>JACIWF010000081.1 GCA_014361095.1 Hadesarchaea archaeon
ATGAGCTGGAGTTCATCGCGCTTCAATCAGGAGTTGATAGAATCGAGCTGCCCAGTGAACGAACGCTTGAAGAGGCCCGGAAAATGGGGATGATAGTTAAGAAACTATATGCCTGTTGTTCAGTTCCAGATGGAGTGGTCAAATCAAGCCTTGACCCCAAGCATTAATATTTTCTAGATTAAATTATGTGGCGCGTCTCTATGTATGAACTTCAAAATTTAAACAAGGTTCGGGTGGCTTTTGGGACCGGTGTGTTGCTCGAGCTGTGGCGAGGTAAACTGGTGGAGCCCCCGACAACAGCGCATTTTCTCACTTATTTTGATGGCAGGTGCCGCGGTAATTGCAGGTTCTGCCCCCAAGCACGCGAGAGCACAGCAGATCTGGAGATGTTGTCTCGGGTTATCTGGCCTAAATTTGATCTGGAAGCAGTTTTGGCTGCACTAAAAGAAAAATCAGATAAATTCAAGAGAATTTGCATTCAGGCGGTCAATTTCCCTGGAGTGGTTGGCGTGGTGTGCGAACTAGTTTCGCGCGTGAGGGAAGTCTGTGACCTACCGGTGTCTGTGTCTTGCCAGCCGCTCATGCATGAGGATCTAAGAAGATTGGCCAGCGTTGGCGTCGAGAGGATTGGTTTAGCGTTTGATGCCGCAACCGAAGAGATCTTCAGCCGTGTCAAGGGTTCTGAATATTCTTGGGAGGGCCATATGGCGGCACTAAAAGATGCCAAGGCAGTTTTCGGTGACAAAGTTTCAACCCATTTAATCGCAGGTTTGGGTGAAACTGAGGAGGAAATGGTGC
Organism: Hadesarchaea archaeon; assembly: GCA_014361095.1. Taxonomy (GTDB): domain Archaea; phylum Hadarchaeota; class Hadarchaeia; order Hadarchaeales; family Hadarchaeaceae; genus Hadarchaeum. The sequence continues at coordinate 799 of JACIWF010000081.1, forward strand.
GCTCATTCCAGTTCTTTCATGATAACCGGGTTACAGTTGCCCTTTTTGCTTTCACCCCCATCCCTGGAACCCCGCTCTCAAAGCAACCCCGGCCAGAAATCGCCAGTTATCGCAGACTTCAGCTAGCTAGGTTTTTGATAGCCAATAATCTCAGCAAGGCTGAAGACATGAGTTTTGAGGGTGGGCGCATCTCAAATTTTGGCTTAGATGAGGAATCACTGGAAAAAGTTATAGACTCTGGTGATCCTTTTGTTACTTCAGGCTGTAATGGATGCAATCGACCTTTTTATAATGAATCCCCGCGGGGCCCGATTTTCAATTACCCCCGAAAACCGGGCCGAAGGGATATCGAGGAAATTAAAAAATTGTTAAGATCTCCGGACTAGTTGCCGGAATTCCCCGACCCCAAACATTTAAGTAAAGTGCGCAAAATTTAGCAGTTGAGGTGATGTTTAATGGCGGAACATGAAGTTCGCGAAGGACTTTATTACAGCAAGGAGCACGAATGGTTGAAGGTGGAAAACGGACAGGTTCGGGTTGGAATCTCCGATTATGCGCAGGATAAACTGGGCGATGTTGTTTACGTGGAACTTCCTGTGGTGGGCAGAGATGTCAAGCAAATTGGTGAGCCGAAGAGCCGCGACATGGAGTTGGGTGCGGTTGAGTCGGTAAAGGCCGTCTCAACAATCTACAGCCCCATCAGCGGCAAAGTGAAAGAGGTGAACACAACCCTTCAAGAACGTCCCGAATTGATCAACACCAGTCCCTATGATGAGGGTTGGGTTTGCACCATCGTCCCCAGCGCGCTTGATGAAGAGCTTAAGTTGCTTATGGATGCCAAAGCTTATTCCGAATACCTGAAGAAACTAGAGTAACTGGTGAAAATGGCTCATCCCTTCATACCGAACACAAAGGAAACTCGCGAACAGATGCTTCGCGAGATTGGGCTATCCGATGCAGCGGAGCTTTTCAAAGATATTCCCCCGGAGGTAAGGTTAAAAAATCGGTTGAACCTGCCTCCGGCGATGCCGGAGTTGGCGGTTTCAAATCACGTTAGGGCCATTCTTTCTAAGAATAGATCCTTTACCAAGATGCCTACCTTTTTAGGTGGTGGCGTCTGGCCCCATTATCTTCCGGCCCACGTGCGCCAGGTCGTGAAGCGCTCCGAGTTTTTAACTTCTTATACTCCTTATCAGCCCGAAACCAGTCAGGGGATGTTGCAAGCCCTTTTTGAGTATCAGAGTTTGATTGCTGAGCTGGTTGGGCTTGATGTTGCCAATGCCTCAATGTACGACTGGGCGACTTCTCTAGGTGAGGCAGCTCTGATGTGTGCCAGGATAACGGGAAGAGGTAAGTTTATTGTTCCAAGGATCGTCTCCAAAGATCGCCTTTCAGTTCTTAAGAACTACGCCGCGGGCCCCTCGCTTGAAATCGTTGAGGTTGGTTATGATTCAGAAAGCGGCCAGATGGACCTGAGCCAGCTTGACGGAATGGTGGATAAAGGTACGGCCGGGGTTTACGTAGAGAATCCAAGTTATCTGGGCTTTGTGGAGACGCAGGTTGATGAGATCGCCGAGATAGCCCACAAAAATGGCGCTCTTTTTGTAGTTGGGGTTAACCCGATTTCTCTGGGTCTGCTGAAGCCTCCCGGCGATTATGGAGCAGATATCGTGATAGGGGAAGGTCAGCCGCTCGGAAACCCGGTTTCGTTTGGTGGCCCCACTCTAGGGATATTTGCCTGCCGTGATGAACAAAGGTTTTTGAGGCAGCTCCCTGGTCGACTCATCGGTATGACCAAGACTGTTGATGGTAGTGCCCGTGGATTTACAATGGTTCTGCAGACCCGTGAGCAGCACATCAGGCGGGAGAAAGCGACCTCGAACATATGTTCCAATGAGGCGCTCTGTGCCGTGGCAGCAGCGGTTTACTTAGTCACTCTCGGGCCTAGGGGGCTCCGTCAGCTCGCTGAAGTCTGCGCGTCTAACGCCAGTTATCTGATGAAGCGTTTAGAAGTTATCGATGGGTTGAGAGTTTCCATCTTCAAATCGCCGCACTTCAATGAGTTTACTCTTCAGCGCTCTTCGGGCAGCATTAGCCAACTGAACACGGAGCTGCTCAAGCGGGGCATCCACGGTGGGAAGCCACTTTTCAGGGAATTTCCGGAGCTGGGTGAATCGGCTTTGGTTTGCACCACAGAACTTCATTCCAAGAAGAACTTGGATGATTTTGCGGAGGCAGTGCGAGAAATTGTGGAGGGAGGAAAATGAATTATCATCAGGCTCGTTGGGTCTGCGAATCTTGCTTAGAGCCCTTGATTTTTGAGATGGGAAAGAAGGGCGTCAGGGGCAGCCTATTACCCGACGGCGCCCCGGCAGCTTTAAGCATCCCGGAAAAACTATTGCGAAAATCAATCAATATACCGGAGCTTTCTGAGCCCGAAATAGTGAGACACTATACCAGGCTCTCGCAGATGAACTACTGTGTGGACACAGGTTTCTATCCCCTCGGCTCATGCACGATGAAGTACAATCCGAAGATTAATGAAGAGCTAGCCGATCTTGACGAGGCGGCGAACATTCACCCGGAACAGGACGTGGAGACTGTTCAGGGAGCACTGGAGATTATGTATCGGCTCGAGCGCCTTCTGTGCGAGATCACCGGCATGCACAGAATTTGTCTGCATCCATCCGCCGGTGCCCATGGCGAGTTTCTAGGTTTGCTTTTGGTTCGCGCCTACTTCAACTCAAAGGGGGAAAGAAGAAAGGAGGTAATTGTGCCAGATTCTGCCCACGGAACTAACTTTGCCAGCGCTGGAATGGCGGGATTCAATGTTATTGTGGTTCCCTCAGACAAGCGCGGCAGGGTTGACCTTGAGGCGCTCCGGGCGGCGGTCTCGGAAAACACCGCAGCGCTGATGATGACAAATCCGAACACCTTGGGTCTCTTTGAGGACGAAATTGTGAAAATAGCTCAGATCATCCATGACGCTGGAGGTCTTCTCTATTATGATGGCGCGAACCTAAATGGAATCCTCGGAAAAGCTCGTCCCGGTGACATGGGTTTCGATGTGGTTCACTTAAACCTTCACAAGACTTTTTCCACGCCTCATGGTGGAGGCGGGCCGGGTGCTGGTCCCGTCGGTGTTGTCGAAAAGCTTGAAAAATTTCTGCCCGTCCCCGTGATTGAATATGATGCAGAGCGAAAACGTTTTTGGCTTAACTATGACCGCCCTCACTCGATAGGCAAGATAAAGTCCTTCTACGGTAATTTCGGGGTGCTAGTAAAAGCCTATGCCTATATTTTGTTGATGGGTGCCGATGGACTCGAGGAGGCCGCGGAAACCGCCGTTCTGAACGCCAACTATTTGATGAAAAAACTCAACGATGGGAAGAGCTTTAAAGTTAATTATGATGGCCCCTGCAAGCACGAGGTGGTCCTAAGTGCCGAGCCGCTTAAGAGGGAGACGGGCATAACGGCCAAGGATGTTGCCAAACGCCTGCTCGACTTCGGCGTTCACCCTCCAACATATTACTTCCCACCAATCGTTTCGGAGGCCCTCATGGTCGAGCCAACCGAGACTGAGTCAAAGGAAGAGCTGGACAGGTTTATAGAGGCGATGAGGAGTATAGCCCGGGAGGCGAGGGAAGATCCAGATAAGGTTAGATCGGCACCTGTGGCAACTGCGGTCGGCAGACTTGATGAAACAAAGGCATCGCGTGAGCCAATTTTGACTTGGAAAATGTACCAAAAGTTAAAGAAAGAATAGCAGTGACTATTTGAAGTGTTCGTAGCCCCTATCCTCTAATTCTTCTATTTTTTCTCCACTTTTGATGAACACTCCGCTTCCTTCGGCCACTCTACCGATGGGTGTGACCTTCGTTCCGATTCGATTGAGGGTGAGCTTAACTCTTTCCCAGAATCTAGGTTTGGTTGTAAAGATCAGCTCAAAATCTTCCCCACTATAAAGCGCGAACTCATCAATATCGTAACCATATTGTTTCGAGAATTTTTTGACCAAGCTATGGACTGGTATTTTTTCCCTATCTACTATAATTTTGACGCCA
>JACIWF010000082.1 GCA_014361095.1 Hadesarchaea archaeon
GGCCTGAGCAACTGTGGATAGATCCAGACTGTGGCTTAAAGACACGCTCTAGGGAAGAGGCCGTGGCCAAGCTGAAAAACATGGTCGAAGCGGTGAAAAGGATACGGGCCGATCTCTCTGGAGGTAGGTAAAAACGAGAAGGACGGCAGCGCTACTGGTTCTGTTCGTGGCGGTTGCCGTCATTTTGATATCTGTAGTAAGCGTTGGGTTTCTGACGAGGCCCCAGTTGCCTCAGCCAGAAACAGGGACAAAGACATTCTACTACTATGAGAACACGGTTTTTCGAATCGAGAACAGTGGAGATGCTGAAGCGGATTGGAGCATGATAATGCCGGCATCGGAATTTACCGATTTAAACGTTTTGTCTTTCACGGGCGGGACAATCGGCAGTACTGCAGTCCATGGGATAGGCCGGGAAAATGCTCAACTGATGTACACCGCGGAGCTGAAGGGCTCCTACGCCACCTTTGGCCAGGAGATCGAGGTCACCCGCTGTAACCTCCTCAGCTTAGAAGTGGGCAGTGACCTCAGCGTAACTGCAGAATGGAAGGTGCAGCAGCTGGCCCATTGGGAAAACGGTCGATGGAGAATCACCATCGAGCCCGTTGATACCGAGACCTACGCCCGAAACACCTTGAACCAGATAAAGGACATCCAGGCCAACCTTTCCCTCTTCCCCAGCGAACCCTCTGAGGGGTGCCAGCTCAACATCCTCTCCACCATGATCTATGTCCTACCCAACGGGGCCGAGATCACCAACCTCACTGACTTGAATTTTGAATATACCATCAACTTCGGCAACGGGACTAAGGAAACTTTCACCGTCAGGGTGGCCGATATCGGTGGCTCACGGGTGGTACTGATGGAGGATCTCATCACTGTTGCCTCCAGACCCATCTCGATCTCAGCTGAGGAATTTCTAGAGAATATTAGATTCGTCACCATCGAATACACGGGTGTTCCTCCGCCCGCCAGCTTTGAGGCTGCCGCGGTTTGGGTGGGTGTTGAAATGAAGTTTGGAAGGGAAAGAAGCTCGTACCCGGTTTTTCTGGACGGGAAGGAGATCGGCCTCTCAAGCCATCAACTGCTTTATTACTCGGCGCTGCAAATAATCAAAATTTACGAAAACGACTCTGGGCCGTTGCTCCCGGAAAGTCCCATCACCGTGGTCCCGCCGGAAACCGAGAGCGGAGACTGGGATGCCTTCATGAAAGCACTGACTGCAGAGGATGTGGTGTCTCTGGCCCGGGAGATCCGCGCCCGCATAAACTCAACCGGGAAGGTGCCAGATAACATCGGCTGTTCCATCGGCAGCATCAGGCCCAGAGATGCCTTATTTACCTTTCTGCGGGTCATTTCCTTTCACCACGAGCGAGGAGTCCCGCCCGATCAATTGAAATTTTTGCCAGCGCCCACGGGGATTCTAAAAAAAGCCGGCTTTGATGTTCCGGCCCATCTGGTCTATCTCACGCTCGGGGAAAAGTACGTCGTCACTGGAACGGACAGGGTGAATCAGATCATTACAGAGCTAAGAGAACCTGGACCATCCGATCGGGAGTTCGCTGAAAATGCCTGCGAATGGGTTTACAGAAACATAGCTTACCCCAGTCCCCTGATCCTCGGCTGGTTCACTTCGGAGGAGGTCTTGGAGATGAGAACCGGCAAGTGCTTGGATAAGGCCAACCTTTACCTGGCAATCACGAGGACCGCGGGCCTGCCAGCCAAACGAATCACCGGTTTTTTGATCTTTGACCAAGTGGAGCCGCCCTTCTCCGATATCGCTGGCGTGACTCCCGAGGGAAAATACCTCGTGGGACATGCCTGGACCGAAGTCTATATCTTTGGAGAGGGCTGGCTCTTCGCAGACCCCACCGCAGGCTACTTCGGGCGGCAGAGATACGAAAATAAGATCTACTCCAGGATCGAGGAGACCTGGCAAGAAGTGCTGGCCCACTACGAAACTATTCGCGGTGAACTCTAAGGTGACCGAAATGAAGACGGTTGATAAGATTGACCGGGAAGTGCTGGACTTCATACTGGCGGTTTCGCGCTCCAGCTATCCCAAGGAGTTTGCCGGAGTCCTGCGTGCGAAAGGAGGTGTAATCAAGGAGGTGCTGGTGCTGCCCGGGACACTTTCCTCCGAAGAATCTGCGGTTCTCCGGCTTCATATGCTGCCCATTGATCCCAGCGCCTGCGGCACGGTCCACAGTCATCCTTCACCAGCAGCTTCACCGTCAGGGGATGACCTTCTCCTGTTCACGAAGTTCGGCCGCATACACATAATCACCGCCTTTCCCTACGATGAGAAATCCTGGAAGGCTTACAACCACCGAGGGGAGGAGGTAATCCTGAAGATAGTGGGGTGAGAACTAATGCGTTGGGTACTGTGGAGGCCATGGTATCATAAGATTGTGAAAAGGCTCAAGCTAAATGAACGGGCGGATCTCGAAGCCGCCAGACTGCTGGACCGCCTTCTGCCGGAGCCAAATCTCCAAGCACTTGCAAAGATAATCAGAGGACGTGAATGCATCGTCCTCGGAGCTGGACCTTCACTTGAAATGGATCTGAAGAGGCTGAAACGGGCGGGCTATCTGGAGAAGGTCCTGATCTCCGCAGACGGCGCCACCTCGGCGGTTATCCGATACCGAATTCCAGAAATCATCGTCACCGACCTTGATGGTGTCGTCAAAGATCAAATTTGGTCCTGGAGGAGGGGCAGCTGGTTGGTGGTTCACGGTCACGGAGATAACATTGCCCGGCTCTCCAAATACGTCCCCAAGCTACCAGAACGCATCATCGGCACCACCCAAACAAAACCCTTTGGAAAACTTTTCAACTTTGGCGGGTTCACGGACGGTGACCGGTCTGCCTTCATGGCTGCGGAACTGGGGGCAAAAAAGATCTATCTCGCCGGCATGAACTTGGGCACGGAGATAGGAAAGTACTCCGGCAGGAAAAATAGAGCGCGGAAGCTGGCCAAGTTGGAAATTTGTAAGGAGCTGCTTGGTTGGCTCTCCTCCGAACTTAGAGCAAAGATCGTCAACCTAACTCTCGGGGGCGAGCCAATACCCAATGTGCCCCACCAAACGATTGAGTAGCCTGTTGAAACCGGATTTGAAAGTTTTTAAATTTCGCCACGCTGCCGCAGTGTCTGCATGATATCTCGGCCCATCAATCTCCTATATTCGTCGACCGTTATCCCGTATGCTTGGGCCAGCTCCTCGTCGGAAAGCTCCCTCCCGCGTTTGACCAAGAAAATAACGTCTGCGGCCGGGTCTGGGCATTGCTGTACCGTCGAATCCTGGCCCTTTAACCAGGCGACTTTGGAATCGTACATCAGGCTAACTATGGACAACCACATTGCCCTGAAGGCCGAAAGACACATCTTCCCCTTCATCACGTTTTCGTAGAACTCCACCTTGTCCCCAACCTTATGAACCGGACATTCTCCCTTCATTTTTATGACTTCGGCCGTGACCAGATAGACCATTTTAATCAGCAGAACTCCCTAGCGGCGAACTAATAAAAGGTTTGTGAACTGTTCCTAGAGCAACATCCGCCGCGAGAACTCCAGAAGATCCCTGACGACAAAATCTCCGGAGTGCTTTCCCTCGCGGTCGAGAAAGAAGGCCCTTATTCCTGCCTCACGGGGCGCCAAAAAATCGAAAATGTAGTTGTCACCAATATGAACCACCTCATCAGCCGAGGCACCTATCTCGGCTAGGATCTTCAGATAAAAATCCCCGGTTTTCTTCACCAAGCCAAAGTCAGTGGTTGCGGAAAAAACCCGGTCGAAATATCGCTCGAAACCTGACTCCCTAACCTCAACCTCGGCCAGTTCCCTGATGCCGTTGGTGATGACTATCAGCTTGAATTTCCTGTGAAGCCGCTCCAGCGCTTCACGGGCGTCGGGATAGGGCCTGACCTTGCCGCGGCATTCCTCAATTAACTCCCTCCAGCTCCCCTCAAAGCCGAACTTCTTCCACCAGTAATCGATATTGTACCACGCCAGGTTGTCCATGCCTACCTCATCATACTTTCTCTTGACTTCACGAAGCGCTTCAGGGAAACTCAGGCCCCAGCGCTGGGAGTACAGCCTAGCCATGCAATCGAACCAGAAGGCGTCAGCGAAGGTCCAGTCCACCAGGGTCCCGTCTAGGTCAAAGGAGATTATTCTTGCCATATTATCAGCTCTCGTCAATTATCAGCACTGGTTTGTTTTATTTTATCATTAATTCTAAAAAGATATGCCGGCGGATGAAAACATGGAAAACCTAGGCAACAAATTCATTCAGGTCAACGGCGAAATCCTGCCCTACTCCGTCGAATACAGGAGGATTAGAAACCCGCGGCTGGAATTCAGAGCTGAGAAGCTGTTGGTCATCCTGCCCCTTGGCTGGGGCGATGAGACGTCTTTGCTCAAAGAGAAGATTGGATGGATCTCAAAAAAACACTCCGAAATAAAGGCCGCCTTTGAGAGGCTGAGCAAACAAGCGGGCCGGGCCAACTCCCTGCCCATCTTCGGGGAGTTCTTTGAAGTTCGACAGGGGAAATCATTGCTTTTTGACCCAGAAAAGAGAATAGTCGAACTCGACCTAGACGATGCCAATCAGAAAAAAAGGCTG
>JACIWF010000083.1 GCA_014361095.1 Hadesarchaea archaeon
TACGCCAACAAAATATCCAGTCTCTCCCTCAAGTAATCTCCAGGAACTATCTGAGGCGAGATTCCAACGACATTCTCAGCGACCGCGCCCAGATAGCTGAGCGAATAGTTTTCCACTTGGGATGTCTCCAGAGTTCTATAGAGATATTCGGCCTTTAGCTGCATCTGTCGGTTGACCGCTGAGTTTATGGCCCCAAATCTGTAGCTGTGCAAAAGGACCCCAGCAAACACCACTATCAAAAACATGAATGCTATCGGCAAAATATCACTCACGCCCCTGCTCTCCCGAACCAACCTAGGTTTCAGGCTCGCCACACTTTTACCTCCATCTTAGCATAGACCAAGCGACCTTTTTGATAAAGGGTAACCGGAACGGATATCGCGCTGACCGCCCTGCCCTCGGGTGGCGAGGGGCCGAAAGGACCTAAGATTACCTCGGCCTCTGGATTATAGCGAATTTCTATCTGATAGGAAAAATTTTCTCCGCCGACTTCCTGCTTAAACTCAAGCGAAGTGATCTTTTCAACGTCAACAACATATTCTAGCCGCCTGCTACCCTCAACATGGGCCAGGCGATTGAGGACGAGGTCATTTGTAATCGAAGTAGCCGTGTCGATCAATCCGGCGGTGGAAAGAACGGTTTGGTGCTGATTATAAGCGGAAACCAGAAGCGCAAGAAAAACTATGGCCAGGAGAACTGCCAAGACGGACTTGAAAATTCTTATCAGGTCCGTTTTACCACCAGCCTGCCATCGCGGATGAAAATCGTCAGGTCATGGCTCCCGGGTCCCAGCTCGGGAGATTCATCCGAAAAGGACAAGGCAAATCCATCCGACGGAACACCATAACCGTCAATGAAAATCCGGTTCTCTATGAACTTCATGTGATAGTTGCCAGGGATGTTTATCCTTATGTTCTGCGTGCTGCCGGTAGAGATAACCGTTCCGCACGCCTCGGCCACCATCAGCGCCGCTTCCCTTGCCGAACTCTCATCGGCCAAACCGCGAACTAAATAGAAGCCGAAAATACCGATTACTATAGCGAGGGCACTTAAGATGACCAAGCCCAAGGTGCGCAATGCCGGCATGGAAATCTACTCCACCGTCAGCTCGAATGTTGCCGTCTGCTGAACTCCATCAGTGCCCGTTGCCTTCACCGTGATCGTGGTAGTACCTGACTCTGCAGAGCTGCCGACGACAACCGTCATCGTGGAGCCAAAGGCTGGCACACCGCTGTTTGGCGAAAAGCTGACCGTAACGTTAGTTGGAACCCCCGACGCCGATAGCGATACTTCTTTATCATAGGGACCTATGCGCTGAACCGAAACACTGACGGTTATCGTATCTCCTGGACTGACCGTGGCACTGGTGGGAGAAACACTGACGGTGAAGGAGAGCATCCCGGTGGCTCCCCTTCCGGCCCATGTATAAACTGCGTAACCTATGCCCAAACCAATAACCAAAAGCACGATGCCGGCGAAAAGTTTCATTGCCAGCGGCTCGACACCTCTCTGGTCAAGTCCTTTTATCAATCAACCACCTCCGAAAGTTATTAGCGTTAGCAAGAAGCTCGTAACGGTAAATATAGCTGCCGACACCAGGACGGATTTGGCCACTGAAGACCATAGCTCCACCCTATCCCCGGCGGCTCTGATGTTGGCTATATACCTGGCAATTATAAAGCTCAGGGCCACCGCGGTGATTCCCATAACCAACCTGAGCAGGGCGATCTCAATAACACCCATCGCCCCAATTAGAAAGGGAATACCGGTGACACCAGCGGTTGCCGCCTGTGCAGCCATTGAAAATTTCATGCCGGACATGAAGTCCATCACCCAAACAGACATCGAACAAACCACCGGTATAAGCAGGGAAGCCACCAGCCAAAGGTTACCCATGGCCTCATCGATCCTTTCCCGGAAACGCCTTTCGACGCGGTTGAGGGTCCGCAGGAACTCGGCGGCCATCATGCAGGCTCTCCCCGCTGCTGCCTCGCTGTCGCGTCTGATTCGGGAGATCATCTCCAGAAAGCTCCTTATCATGGGATTGTAACGACTGCCGGAGCGTTTCTCAAACAGCGCCTCGTGAAGATTGAGCCCATATCTCTCCATTCTCATGCCCACCTCCTTGATCTCATAAGCAAGTGGGGAGCCGGCCATCAGGTTGGCTGTTTCAACCATTGCCTGGGGCATCGGTTTGCCATCCAGCATTCTCGATCCAATCGTGTTCAACGCGTTTCCCCAGTCGATCAGCTTTCGTCTTTCCTCATCGCGTATCCTGGCTCTTCTCGAAAGGTAAAGATACGCGTAAACTCCAACGGCTCCGGCTGCTGCCCAAACGAACCAAAACGTGGAGAAGCTGAAGAAGATAATGCCCAGCGGACCACCGGTTTCTCCGACCAGATACATTATCCCGGGCCAAGCAATTGCCGCAAAAACTACGATGGGGATAATAAAAGACGGAACCTTTTTTCCGAACACTATCACCTTTCCCGGCGGCGGCAAGCGGGGATCATCCTCGGAGGGGGCTGCGATCTGTATCGTGGCCGGACGATGACCTGCCATGAACTGAGTAAAAGCTAAAAAGGCAACCACCAGTCCCAGAGCTATAGCCGAGAAAAATTTCAAATCCACAAAATTAAGGCCGATTACCCCAAAAATAGGCGACAGCCCCACGACGCTGATGATGGCCAGCGAGCTAAAGGTGAGAAAGGCAAGCGTGGGCATAACGAGGCTATTCAGACGATTGGTGAGCTGCTCCTCGGCACCCTCCAGGACCCGCTCAGGGGCCTTGGCGACGTCGACCAGTCTCGTCGACTCATCCTTAGCTCCGGTTGATCTCAGAATATCGAAGATAGCCTGACGAACGCTGTCGTCAATTTCTCCCCAATCATTGGCTACCACAGTCAGGAGATGACGTACCGTCTCATACCTCCGTCGCTCATCCAGCTCCAGCAGACCTCGCTGTAGATCCTCGGCCAGCTTACCCTCGCTCATGTCAGCCGCCTGAACCGTGGCCCCCCTGATATCAGGACGATGGTAGAGGGAGAAGCTGAGCAACATCACCGTCCTTATGGCCTTTCCCTGGGCATCGGCGCGGCGCTGGGCTGCCGCCGAAGCAGGATAGTTCTGAAAAGCCATCATAAAAATTCCGCCGATTAAAAATCCAACAATCGGCAGGTACAGGGTGCCGACCAGATCACCACCGGTAAAAATAAACCACAGCCAGATCACGACCGATAAAACAACAGGGAGGGCTAAGGAAAGAACCAGGCCAGCGGCCCAGTCCCTAGGCTCAACTTTTAAACCCGCTTCTTTCAAATTACGCAGGGTCTTTTGACTCAGCTTCGAATTTTTCGTGAAAAAACCGAAAACGCTGCCGGCAACGGCACAAAATTTCTCATAGAGCCCCCTCTTCCGTGGTTTAAGGATTCTCTCGAGGGCTTCGCGGACATCGCTTGGCACTGGAAGTTTCTCCGGCAGTGTCAGGCCTTCTTCAGCCAAGAGCGCCAAGCCTCCAGCACCTTTGAGTAATCCGGGGCGTGCTGCTTTTGCAGGTAGAAATAGGCGTTATAGGCCCTGCTCACAAAGGGCAGCTCGAGGTAGCTGGAATCTCCGGAACTGCTGGCCAGCATCAGGAGGTCGGACTTCATCTTTGCCTCGGCCAAAATTGAGCCCAGAAATTCTTCCTCGTCAATTGCCAGCCGCTTGCAGAGCGCCGGTATCAACTGGCTGCCGCCCTTCTCTGGAGGCAGAAACCTGACTGCTTTCACCGCCTGCTTTATATCAACCTGAGACAGGTCTCTAGAGTTCAGCCTTCTGAGCCATCTGCTCGGACCAGTCAAAAGCTTTGACTGTACCAGCTGGTCGCGCTTGCGATCGTCGACAAAAAGCTCGGAATATCTGGGCTCGTCCCTCCAGTCCTTGAGTACCTCAGAGATCTCGACAATTCTCCTGATGGTACCGCTCGGAGAGGTGAACCTCGCCGTGCTTATGATGAAGTCAATATACTTGAAGGTGGCCTGGTGCAATCCCATTATGTGGACGATGAGGTCGAACATCTCCCTCTTGCTCCTGGCGTGGAAGCTCGCCACCACCGGCTGGGAGCCCTGCCTGGCGGCAGCACCCAGCGCTGCCCTCACCGCCTCAGCCGCTCTGACCTCGGTGATCAACCAGTAGCTAGAACCGCCCCTGAGAAAGGCATTCACCTGTCGCTCAAGCTGCTCCGGGTCCGAAACCCTAACGTTAGCCAGTTTATAACCATGAGAAATAAAGTCCTCGACGTGCAGCTCCTCGGTGTCCTGAAAGGCCACTATTCTGTTATGCGGACCGATCTCCGGAACATAGGTTTCGACCTGAGATGTCTTCGCCGTGCCCATTTCACCGATGACAAAGGCGCTGGAGCCCATTCTTAGGACATTGCCCAGAAAGGAGCTAGCCAGGGGTGAAAGAGTTCCCCGATCCAGAAAGAGGGGCTGCGTCCAAGGCTTGGAACGACGCTTGCGAACCGCGATATCAACGCTGCGTGCCCATATTGCGGGATAGCGGCTCAAAAACAAACGCATCCCCAACTCAGGTATTTCGGCATCAAGCTGGGG
>JACIWF010000084.1 GCA_014361095.1 Hadesarchaea archaeon
TCCCAAGATACGTCAGCAGTTGCAAGTTTTGAGAGATCACGGCATAATAGAGTTTTTAGGGAAAGGAAACTATCGAATCAAAAAATCTTAGTCCTTATTATAACACCATCTTGGGCGCTGAAATGTTAACTTATCTAGAATGCGATACATCACCTTTAAGAAACGATCAACCATTTCCGAAAGTGTGGTTTTCATTTAATTCCATAAAAATGGGGAAAAATCTGAATCGCTTCGTGGGGCAACTCTTAGTGACTTAGACCAAAATTGTGGCTTCACCGCCTTGGCGAAAGAGCTGTTAGGGATCGGAAACATGGTGTTTTGTTCATCATCGATACGGGAAATGATCTGTACTTTGAAGGAATGTGAAATCATGGCCAAAGGGTTTCAGGCCAATGATCTACCATTCTTCATCCATATCGTCTTCAGCCTGCCAAGCCTCCTCGCAGTCAGGACAAATACCCAACGCCGCCATCGAGGGTACCTCCTCAGCACATCTCTCACAGTAGGCCCGGCCGCACTGGCTACAATAACTCATCTCTCCTTCAGGGAAGGCTTGGCCGCAGACGGAGCATTTCGACATGGTGTGCCCCCATTTGATAATGCTCAAAAATTAACCTAAAAATCAGACTGAAGGGGCCGGAACTGCCCTTCACTTCCTCGGCTGGGGAAACGGGTTTGGGTCTGACCAGAACTAAACGGCGCAAGGCACGATCCCTAAAGCTGGACGCCAGCCTTTTTCAGGGCTGCCAAAAAATTCCTGAAAGCAACAGATGTGAATAAAAACCAAAAACAGCCACCGATCCTTTACCACCCACTCCAAGAGTTGGATGTCTCCTTCTTGTCTAACATTACGGCGACATTCCTGCTAACCCAACTGGCCGCCTATAAAATGATTCGATGGCTTTTAATCAATCCCATCAAAATATCTCATGATCCTAATGAAGGTTGAAATCAGCGTCACCAATCTCCAATCAGTGCTCGACTGTCCCCTCTGCTTCTGGCTAGCCGAACGCATAGGTCCGCCCCCTTCCATCATCGCCGGCATCACCAGCCAGATGGACTCGGTGATCAAGGGATTCATGAAGCAGTTCATCGGAAGGTCCAACCTTCCAGAGTGGTTTCCGATAAAAGGCAAATTTTTGGATGTCACCAAAACACTAACCGCAACCGATCCCATCAGCGGAGTCACCTTGAAAGGAAGATTGGATGCCCTGGTCCAGACCCCCGATAAAAAATATCACGTCATCGACTACAAGACCGGCCGGCCACCGCAGGAAATTCCCTACTACTACCAAATGCAGCTTGACGGCTACGCCTACCTCCTAGAGCAAAACGGTTTCAGGCCGGTGGCCGGGGGCTGCCTTCTCTATTTCACCCCGGAGCCGGGCGACATCTCGGAGGGTTGTTTTCCATTCAAGATAACGCCAATCAGAACAAAGACAAACCCCGATGCAGTTCCGCCAGTACTGGTCAAGGCAAAAAAGATCCTAGAATCAGAGACGCCGCCTCCGCGGGGCGAAGACTGCGAGATGTGCATCTGGCTGGAGCAAGCGGGAAGGGTCCTGTCCGAGTGAGATGATGAAACTAAAGATAAAATCCTCGGACCTCGGAAAAATCGACGCCCACGCACTGGAGACCTATCCCTACGAGTGCGTCGGTCTGATGATTGGAACCTCAGATAAAGAAACGTTCGAGATCAGAGAAGTGGTCAAGGCCAAGAATACGCTCAACTCACCGGTGGCTTTCGAGGCCGATCCCCAGTTCGTCTATGAGGTCTACAGGGACGCGGAAAACAGGGGGCTGCAGCTCATCGGCATTTATCACTCCCACCCAAATCTCCACGCCTACGTCAGCGCCCGAGACGCGGAATTCATGAAGTTCTGGGGACATCTGGTGTGGCTGATTCTGGGGCTGACTCAAGAGAAAATCATTGAACGAAAAGCATTCACCATGAAGGACGGGAAAATCCACAATGTCGAGCTGGAACTCACGGACGAGCCTAGGCCTTCCTAACCAAAATTTTCCAGTCCTTCCCAACCTTCTTCACGCTGAGGACCTTGTGCCCATCGGCCTCCATGCTGCGCGGGACATTCTCCACGGCTGGGTCGTGATCCAGTATTATCTCGAGAACCTGGCCGCTTTCAAGCTCCTCAAGGGCCAGCTTTGACTTGACGAAGGTATAAGGGCAAACCTCACCCCTGATGTCGATGCTGCGGTCGGCCTTCATTCCGCTTTCACCCTGCAAACGTTGCCGTAGTCAACCTGGGACAAATCTTTAATCACCGGCCTGTCGCCGCAGGAAGGGCATTTGGGGTTTCGTCTGAGCTCAAACTGGTCAAACCTCATACTCAGGGCATCGAAGTAGAGCACCCGGCCGACTAGGAGATTGCCCGCGCCGATAATGAACTTGATCGCCTCGGTCGCCTGGATGGCACCCATGACGCCCGGAACCGTGCCCAGCACCCCGGCCTCCTGACAGGTTGGAACAGCACCGGGCGGCGGCGCTTCCCTGATGAGGCAGCGATAGCATGGCCCCTGGCGCGGTATAACCGTGGTCGTCATCCCGATGAACCTGAGCACCCCCGCATGGGAGAAGGGAAGGCCCTTGATGACACAGGCATCGTTAATAAGGAACTTTGTCCGGAAGTTATCGCTGCCATCAATTACAAAGTCCCAGCCTTTGAGGAGGTCGAGCGCGTTTTCTGGCTCAAGGCGCTCCTCAAAGGTGACGACATCGACCTCGGGATTCAAGGCCTGGATTGCGTCCTTCGCCGACACCGCCTTTGGCCTGCCTATCGTCCTCGTTGAGTGGATGATCTGACGCTGCAGATTGCTGAGGTCAACTTTATCCGAGTCTACTATGCCGATCCTTCCGACTCCTGCGGCGGCCAGGTAAAGGGCAGCGGGTGAGCCCAGCCCTCCGGCACCCACGATGAGCACCTTGGACGACATCAGTTTCTTTTGCCCCTTGCCTCCGACCTCCTTCAAAATCAACTGGCGGCTGTAGCGGACGATCTGGTCTTGGGATAAATCAAAAGGATTTTTTGTTGACCTCTTCTGCCCTAGGAAACGGGCCTCAAACGACTTCCGCACCTGAACACCAAATATTCATCCACACAGTATTATTTAACCTGTGGAAGCCGCCACAAATAGCAAAAATTTTCAGCTCACTGTCAGACCATACTCCCTAGCGATCTCCAGAAAAGCCTGCGCCACCTTTTCCACTTTTTCCCGGGAAAGTCCGTAAGTGTTTAACTTAAAGTGCTTGGTCAGGCCGGGCTGCACTCCGACGATGCCGCGGCGCCTGAGTTCCTCGTAAAGGAAATACCCCTTCCTTTTGTGGCTCTCAGAAACCCTGAAAAAACCGTCTGATTCTATGTGAGTCAAGGTGTGATTCTTCGGCCTGACTCCGATCTGCCTCGTCCCCTCTATTCTCTCAAGCTGCTCAACCAAGTAGCGAACATTCTCCAGCTCCTGTGGCCATCTCTCGACGCGCTCGACAACATGGGGGAAGGAGGCAATCAAGGTCATCAGCGGCGCTCCCATCACCGTACAGCCGAGGAGCGCGTACTCCTTGATCCCAAACTTGCGCTTACTCCGGTCACCGACTATCTTGGAGCGGGCAAAGAGTTTTTCACCTATCTCTGAAGTCGCCGCAAGAATTCCGGTCGGGGCGCTGGCGGCCCAAGACTTATGCCCGCTAGAGGTGATCACATCCGCACCGATCTTTTTCCCGTCGATGTCCATTATCCCTCCCGTGTAGGCGGCGTTAAGAACGAATGGTACTCCATATTCCTTGCAGATCTTGCCGACCACCGCGGCATCGTTGAGATTTCCATAGAGGTAGTCCACATGCGTGAGCAAAACGGCGGCGGGTAACTTCCCTGTCTCCCTCTTGACTTCCTCAATTTTGTCCGCGTAGGCCTCCAAGTCAACCCGAAACTCAGGATAGCCGCTGTGAGGAACCTCCTTAATCCTCAGGCGTGCCAGTTCCGCAGCAGTATATGTGGAATAATGGGCCAAGCTGTCAAGAACCACATAGTCGCCGGGGTTTCCCAGCATCGTGAAGGCGATAAACTGGGCCTCCCGGCACCGCGTCACCACTCGGGCTACATCCATCCCTAAGAACTCGGCCAGATCCTGCATGAACTGGGCAATCGGGGGCCGTTCAATCATGTCGAGCCTCGCGGCCTTGGGCGGGCACCAATCACAGGTGGAATAACCATCGGCAAATTCAACGATGGCCTTGCGGGCCTCGGGCGTCAGAACACCGCCCCGTTGAATCGGGTGCAAATTGATGAACCTCTCCTCCTTAAAATCACGCCTCAGCTCCCGATAAATGCTGAGCCTTTCCTTTGGAATTTTGGGCATAACCCGACCGCACCTCGCGATTCGAATTAACAAACTGTCTAATAACAGGTACCCGTTATCTAATATTAACGTTCTCATGCCCGCAGCAAAACCAACACTC
>JACIWF010000085.1 GCA_014361095.1 Hadesarchaea archaeon
AGCGCTACTTCAGGACCAACGTGCTGAAGGTGAACAAGGAGTTTCTTGGCGGATGACCTTTCCAGTTGATCTTCTTTGGATCAATCAACGTCATGTCTGGAAAAAACCAGTTTGGAGGATGGTTTTTCAACCGATGATCCTCAGTTCACTGGAGAGCAGCGCCTTTTCCCTCTCGTCGAAGACGGCCAGATCAACGGGCAGTATGAAAACAGAGTTGCTTTCGATAAATTGAAAGCGCTTTTCCTGCAGGAATTTATAGACCATTTCAAAACCGAAACGGCTCATCAGATATTCCAGACCGTCCAGCAGCACAACCGATTGCCTGTTGTTCTTGATGAACTCCGCGATCCTCATGCCGACGTTCTGAAGGCTGTCGATGGTTTCATAGTCCTTGAGGGGAACTGCGGAGAGGACGATGATTTTATCCTTGGGAATGCCGTACTCCATCAGCTTCTCAGGAGCTTCCCTCGTGAAACAGATCCCGGGAACGCCGAGCAGCATGAGGTGGGAAACGATGTTGAAGGCGGCGCGGTGGGAGCGGTGCAGATAGCACTCGCCCAGGGAGATCTCGTTGGTCCGGTAGATGAGATCCAGCTGTTGTTTTTCGAAATTCTTGCGTGCGATGATCAGGGCAAGGGCGTTGGCTGCGCTCCTGAGGAAATCCATCTCCGCCTCTTCTTGGCGATGGCCCTCTTCAACATAGAGGTTGATCACTCCGGCGACCTTTTCGTCCAGCAGGATGGGGACGCAGTAGTGGCCGTGGGCCTTGATTCCATCGTATTTTGTTTCGTGGTTCTCATCGAGGTCATCGGTAAAGATTATACTCTTGGTCGCCGCTGCCCTGCCGCAGAGGCACCTGCCGAACGGGACCAGGGCGCAGGTCTTCTGCAGGGGTTCGGGCAGCCCAATCTGGGTGCTCAGCCTCAGGTTGTTTTGCTCTTCATCAGCGAGGAAGATTCCGCCCTTGCGTTCGAGGCCGAGCCAGTCGAGGGAAACGATGATTTTGAGGGCGCGATTCAGTATTTCTTCAAGAGGGAGGTTCAGAGGGAGGCTCAGCAGGGAGACGATTGCGGCTTGTATATCGTTGCTGCGCTTGAGCTGTGATTCAATCCGCTGGCGTTCAGTGATGTCCTCGATGGCCAGCAGGACCATGGGCTTGCCGTTTCTCGTTGCCCGCATCTGTCGGGCGTTCAGCATCATAATTCTCCTGCCAATGTGGGGAAAGTCGTGCACGACCACATACTCCTTGAAGGAGACGTTCTTTTTCACGACCTTTTTCAGAAGCGCTCGAAGCTCCGGTATGTCCCACTGCCTGTTGCCCAGCTCGTACAGCGATTTCCCTTCCGTCTCTTCAGGGCCCACCTTGAAGCACTCGTAGAAGGCAGGGTTGGCTGAGATTATCCGCATATCAGCGTCAAGCACCACGAGTGGCTCTTGCACTGTTTCCACGATCGACTCCGCAAAGGACCGTGCCTCCCGCAGCGCCTCCTCGGCCCGCTTGAGCCCGGTGATGTCAGCGATAACCGCAAAAGACCCGGCATAGTTACGATTGTCGTCGAAGATCGGTGTTGCCGAAACTAAAGCGAAAACCTTCTGACCATCTTTCCTGATGTAGGTGGACTCGTAAGTGGTGCGTTCGCCACGCCTTTGCTTGGCCAGCTGTTCACGGAGTTTTTCATGACAGCTCTTGTCAACGAGATCGTAAATGGAGCGTCCGAGCAATTCTTCCCGAGAAAAACCGAGCAGTTCACAGTATTTGTCGTTAACGTAGATTAGTCGGTCATCCTTATCAATCACGCTCAGACCGCCATTCATCGTCTCCACCACCAGCCGGAACCGCCTTTCGCTCGTCCTGAGCTTTTCCTCCAGCAACTGACGGTTCTTTTCCCGTTCTGCCGTCAGGATAATGTTTTGTTTGGCCCTCTCGACGTGAGCCTTGGTTACTCTGCCCATCATCATTGCCAAGAAATCATCCGGCGGCAGGTAGATGTGGTTTTGATACAAGGAGCCATTGATGATGATCTTCGGATGTGTGTAGATTATATTTAACAGAACTTTGGGCTCGAATTTTTTCTCATCGTATAAACATATCGCTGAGGTTTTGCTTCCGGGGAAGAAGTAGTTCAGCTTGGCCTCGTACTCAGCCAGCCTGTCCACGCCAGGTTGCTTTTTCAGCGCCCAGGTCATCTCGCCCGAAACCCTCAGACCCCGGTAACCCTCCTTGACGGCCATTTCTTCGTTCTGCCTGAGCAACTCCACCATCCTGTCGGGGTCAAAATAGCCACCCTTGTGGTAGGTTTCCTCACTCGACAGCAGCTCAAACTGACCGGATTTAATAAATTTCTCGATGTCGATATCACGCTTCTTGAAGGCCTGAACCACATCACGCCTGCCGCTGTCATCTAAAATGTAAATGCACTTCTCGTTGTTAAGGAGACCAGCGTGAAAGAACGAGACCACGATGGCGTATTCTTCTTCCTTGTCCCGGTAAAAGCCGCATACGTGCTCCCCGGGGGCGATTTTTTCAAGCCCACCACCGGGAAGATGTTCAAAACTAACCTCAACAGCTGGTTTTTTCTTACCCTTGGCCTGCCCCTTTGATTTCCTCAACCTCGCCACAAAACTACTTCTCCTGGGCGGGTTTAAAATTTCCTCTAGTTCAGGAGCGGTTCACTAACCTATGGGTTAGACCGCAATTTCAGAAACTGGTGGGCTGGGATTTAGCCTCATGATTTTTGCTGCAAGTAATGCGATAATTCGAAAGGACAGTTCTTGCACTGAAGTTTTATCTTTTTCCAGCAGCGTTTGTGAATTATCTAACTATTTTCTCGAACACATGGTCCAAGAAATCAGCCATTGAATTACAGAAAAACAAAATTGTATTGGTTTAGCAACTACCACACGTAGGTGTCTTTATCAAATAGATTTAAGTAGGCGCCTCGTTGCTCGACTTTCTCGTGATATTATCAACACTGGCCGGGTTTCACCATTTAAGTGTGGTTTTGAGTTTGAGGAAAAATGGAGCCGGGGGTCGGATTTGAACCGACGAATAGCGGGTCTGCAGCCCGCCGCTTTACCGAGCTTAGCTACCCCGGCACGCAAAATACTATAACGATGTTTATTTAATAAGTTTCGAGGTTCATGCCAAGGGAAAAGGTAGTCTGCTTGGTTTCTGGCGGCATCGACTCCCCAGTGGCAACGGCACTGGCCGCGAGGAGGTTTGAGATCCTGCCGCTTCATTTTTGCCTTTATCCCTACACCTGCGAGGACTCCTTCCTGGTCGCGATGAGGGTGCTGGAGGACCTCAGGAGAAAGGTCGGCTTTGAGAAGCTAATTGTCTGTCCCTGGGCGAAGGTGCTGCGTAGGATAATGAGCGAGAAGGACCGGAGCCACGCTTGTCTGGAGTGCCGGCGCGGCATGTTCTTGGCGGCCGAGATGGTTTGCCAGAGAGAGGGAGCTTCAGGCATCGTCACCGGTGAGTCGCTGGGGCAGAAGGCCTCGCAGACGCTCACCAACCTCTGGGCCACCACGGCGGGGCTGAAGTTCCCGGTGTTGCGGCCGCTGCTGGGGATGGATAAGGTCGAGATCGAGCGGCTGTCAAAGGAGCTGGGCCTCTGGCACGAGGTTCACGCCGGCTGCTGTTATGCCGTTCCGAAGCACCCGCGCACCAGAGCCGACCCCGTCAGGGTTGATTCCCTGGTGAAGGCACTTCATCTGGAGGAACTCATCAGGGAGCAGTTGGACAACGTGCTGGAAGTGAGGACTTTCAGGGAGGACTTCAGATCATACTTGGAAAAGCTGGTTTAATCGGAAGAGGCTGTCAAGTCCCCACTTGACACTTTTTTGGAAAGCCAAAGTTTGTTCAGGACCTCACGTCGGCTAAGTCGAAAGCCATTCGGTCGAGTTGAAATTTGATTATTTTTCCCACCACTGAGTCAAAGATCGAGGGCAGGGTTGGACTCTTTTCTCCTTGCAATCATTACGCAGCCTTCGCATGCGCGGTTTGGTGTAACAACAGCAAATCCTAGATATAGGCTCCAGCGATTTATCTTTTCAATTGATTTGGAAGATGAATTTTTGGAATTTGGATGCTAAAGGTGAGGCACCTGTTGTCTTTGGCGGTTTCCGCTTTTGCATCCGAGTTTTATCTCATGCGCTAGCCCAACTATCTCTGGCAGCAGCTCGAACGGGTTCTGAAGGTTCCTTGAATACAATTTTGCATAGGCGCTTCCAACGACAACGCCGTCAGCACCGGCGGAGATCATGGCTTCAACCTGCTTTTGCCTGGAGATGCCGAAGCCAACCATGACCGGAACCGCGCTGCGGGCCTTGATTTCTCTGATCAGCTCAAGCGTCCTGTCCTGCGAGTTCAGCCTAGCGCCCGTGACGCCCTCATG
>JACIWF010000086.1 GCA_014361095.1 Hadesarchaea archaeon
AAAGCGGACCGGAAGGTATCCGTATCAAAATTGGTTCAGGTCTTTATTTCAGAAAGTGAAAATTACTGCGAGTAAACTTCAAAAACACAAAACCTAGCCCACGCGCCCGCACGGACTATCCAAGAGAAGCAACTCGAATGGACCGCTAGACGCGCGGGCTTATTCCAGGTCAAGCTATTCAGATATAATCAAAGCCGTATGAACTTCTCTTTTGCTAGTCTTTCTAAAAGCTCGGACGTGGTCACCGAATTCACGAACAGCCTAACTTTTTTCGAAAGCAGCTCTCTATCCCCGGTAACAAGACAGTCGCAATTTTCCATCTTGGCTCCCAGCACCACTGGTAGGTCTTTCTTATCCTTAAGCAAATCATAATGTTTTTTGATCTCCTCTTCCGTTGGGTTCTCGACGACCGAGATACACTCCAACGCGTACCTCAGCAGATGCCGTCGTTCTTCATCTTCCAGGGAAAACTCTCCTCTTTTCAGGGCCCGCTCCACCTCTTGCATCACATATTCATTACATACCAACCGCAGAGCCCTCAATCTTCCGAGTTCGAGCAACGCCGATTCATTGCCGGCGAAGAGCAACCCACTCAAAATGGTGTTGGCATCAACGAAGACTTTCATGCATTTTTCTCCACATGTCCTCAGAAGTTTCCTCGAGAATTCTGGCCAACTTCTCCCTTGTTATTCCACTCTTTTTAACCTTCGCCCTGATTTTATTCAAAATGGATTTTTCTCCACCGACCTTTTTTATGAAATAGGTTTCGCCTATTTTCTCCAAGATAATGAAGTCCTCCCCTCTGATGTTCAGCTCATCTCGAATCTCCTTAGGTAAAGTTATCTGACCAACCGAAGTCACCTTGCAGACGTACGCCTCCGCCACTACCACCACCAGAACAACTTCAAGTTTTCAGTATTTAAGAATTTCTTAGATACTGAGTTATCCGTATCGAAATTAGTTCAGACCTCTATTTTAGGACGTGAAAAATGCCTCGGTAAGAGAATTCCAAAACTTGGCTCGAGCGCCCGCAAGATAATTTTCTAAACAGGGGACGATCACATCTTCAAGCCAGAAAAAATAGTAGTTTCAGAACTGTCGCGTCACCATTAATAACAAAAATTCGATTGAACGTGTAGCGGCTGCATACCAGATGACAATCAAATTCGGCTTTCAGTCCCTTCTGCCATGCTGATCTTACTGAACCTAGCAGGTATGGATTTTTAATTACACCCTCAAATCCCAACGACGTTAATCACCTCTATAGAAACGCGGCCAAGTGTGTTTTTGATTTTGATGATTTATTGTGTTAAAACTTTGTCCCAAATCTTTCCCTTGCTCTTTCCTTTAGTTCCTCGACACTTTCGTATGACTTCCTTAAAATTTCATGTTCGTCCACTGTTTTTATCTCGCCCCCTTCCATAACAACCCTGCCATCTATTATCACCGTATCAACATCGTTACAATTAGCGCAGTAGACCAAGGAGGCGATGGGGTCGTGGACCGGAGCTATATGGGGCTTCTCCATATCCACGATAGTTATGTCTGCCTTCTTGCCGACTTCAATTGAGCCTATCTCGTGCTCCAATCCAAGAGCTCTAGCGCCGTTTATGGTTGCCATCTCTAGCACCTGCTTGGCGCTGATTATCGCAGGGTCGAGCTTGTTAACCTTGTGGAGGCATGCGGCGAACTTCATGCTCTGAATTAGGTCCTGATTGTTGTTGCTCGCGGGGCCGTCGGTGCCCAAGGCGATGTTTACTCCCGCCGCTAGCATCTCAGGCACGGGCGCAACGCCAGAGCCCAAATACATGTTGCTCACAGGGTTGTGAATTACGTGGGCCCCTGCCTTAGCTAGCATGCCTATCTCTTTCTGGGAAATCCAAACCGTGTGCACGGCATGATAGCGAGGGCCCAAAACACCGAGCTCGTCCAAAAGCGCAACATCGGTCTTGCCGTGATAGGCGAGGTTTAGCTCCTGATCCTTTTTCGACTCGCCCGTGTGGGTGTGGTATACCACCCCGTACTTGTCAGAGAGTTCCTTAGCCTTAATCAAAAATTCCTTAGACGCAAAACAGGGGTGCATTGGCGCGATCCCTATCATTATCCTGCCGTTGGCTGAGCCGTGCCACTGCCTGATGAGCCTTTCGGTATCGCTTAAAATTCGCCCTCTATCCTCGAGAAGCCCTTCCATGGCGTTGACCTCATATCCGCCTCGGGGCACGCACCCTCTAACCCCAGTTTCTATCATCGCCTTTACGACCTCGTCGTAATATTTTCCCCCGTAGTGGTTGTCTACGATGCATGTCACGCCTGATCTTATGTTCTCTATGCAACCCAGAAGGCTACTCACATAAACATCCTTTTCAGCCATGCTCTGCCAACCACACTCGCCATCTGGCGGCGTTCGTTAGGTTTAAGTCGGGGCATCGTGAGATGTCTCGGTCCAGTCTCCGCCGGGTGGTCCAACCTCTGATGAACTAAGGAGATGTTAACTTGGAAACTTTACAGGTTGCCCGAATTCAGAAACCCAAAGCTAAATACATACAGCGTCAAATACTTTTGAGCATGACAAAAAGAGTGGAAACATGGCGGAGGAAGAAATCCTGGTAAAGATAGTGTTCACTGTCATCACTTTGACCATCTTCGTGGCCATATGGCGGTTCATCAAGCTCAAAAAGCTGCTATTGAAAGCAAGGGAACTGAACTGGATCCTGACGGCTCTCTTGCTCTGGATCGGTTTGTGGACGGTGTCGAGCATCTGGGGACTCATTACGCTGCTCACGAGTGCCGCCTTCCTCTCCGTGTTGTTCTTCTTCTTCATGTGGTACACCAAGGACCTCTTCTTCGACAGCTTCTTCGCTGGGATCAAGCTCACGGCCTTGGGCAAGCTGAAGCCCGGGGACAGGATAAAACTCTTGGGTGAAGAATATATCATCGAAGAAATCGGCATCACCGAAACCATCCTGAAGAGCGACAAAGGATTGGTATCGGTCCCCAATTTCAAAATAGCTCAGGAAGCCATCGTCTACATATCTCATGAAAAAACTGAAAAAGAAAGTCTTCCGTCTCCATAGTTTCCACCTTAAATGAAATCTGCTGCTGAGAAACGGTGCCTGGATCCTCGGCGGTTGGAGTAAAGTTATAGAAAGTGTTCATTTTTCTGTAAAAATGTTATACAAACGCTGGACAAACAAACATGAAAACCAGAAACCGGGCTGGACATGTCCGCCGAGATTGCATGCAGAAGTATTTGTGCGGAATCTTCTCGCTTGTCTATTTACGCCCACATTCGCTTTTACTTCATTCCCTGTCGTGGGGCACCGTCACCTCCACGGCTCGCTCCAAAAGTTTTCCTGACTACGCCGTTGAGATTTACCACACCAACACCTTCATGCTCGTCTTCGACCATCTTTTCGAGATAGATCCCTGTATTTTAGCCAAAACCGTCCGCCCAACGAGAGGAGCAACAAGACCTACGTGAGGGTCAAAGCTGGAGATATGATCGGTAAAACGTCAGCTACCCCTGAATAGGTTGTTGGCCTGGGAGTTTACGTCTACGATAAAAACGTCACCCTCAACTTCGCACGTCCTGAGAGATAGGGTCCATTCACGCCCTACGCCGTTTATTTTCTCGATTACTTTGCCCCCAAGCTGAAGGAGAACCTGTACAGGTACGTGAAGAGAATAGCCGAGCCGCGAGGAGGGAAGATCGATTTTGATTCCCGGAAAGTTCGCGGGAAACTGGATTGTGGAGGGTTCCAATCCAATAGCCGGCCCGGAGCCGTGGAACTGCTTGCTGGCATTCATGTACGACATGTACGACTCGCGGTATCCAAGCATAAGCATCGGTGTGGAGCTTGGCAGGCTGGTCAACAAGCCCGAGGGGATTCTTACCCGGCCGATGGAGGGCCCCACTTTTGAGGATGTGGATGTCAGCGCAGGGGAGGTGGTCTGCATGCTTGTCTCCGTCGAGGAAGGACAGGAATTCCGCGGGGGCACGGTTGATCCCCCAATCAGGTACACCCTGTTGGTCAGGATGGAAAGCGATGAGAGGATAAAGGTTGAAATTTTTGAGGGAAACGTTTCAGATCCGGAATTCACATCTAACGCGATGTATTACACGAGGTGAATGGCCCACTGTGCGGCAAGCGGCATTTCCGAACAATGTTGAATGGATGTGAGGCGGTCTTAATCCTCATCTGATGCTCTTTGATTTGCATCGCCGTAGATGCCAAAAAATACCTGTAGATTGTGTTTCCGAATACGGTGTGGATGAATGCAAGTC
>JACIWF010000087.1 GCA_014361095.1 Hadesarchaea archaeon
CGGCGAAAGTACCACCATCGGTAAGCTGATGAAGATAACCGAGATCTTTGATGGTGTAAAAAAGTTGGCCGAATCGGGGGTGCCGCTACTTGGGACCTGTGCCGG
The DNA here is from genome assembly GCA_014361095.1 of Hadesarchaea archaeon. GTDB lineage: Archaea > Hadarchaeota > Hadarchaeia > Hadarchaeales > Hadarchaeaceae > Hadarchaeum. The sequence continues at coordinate 106 of JACIWF010000087.1, forward strand.
GATGATCGTTCTGGCCAAGCGTGGCGATGAACAGGTGTTGAGGACCAAACAACCGTTGCTGGGGCTGATGGACATCTCTGTGGTGAGAAATGCTTTTGGCAGACAGCGCGAGTCGTTTGAAGCTGACCTCAACATCCCGATTCTGGGCGAGAAGCCGTTCCGGGGCGTTTTCATCAGGGCACCGGCGGTCAAAGAGATCTGGGGTGATGCCGAGGTCATCGCCGAGTTCATGGGGAAAATAGTTGGAGTTAAACAGAGGAACATTATTGCGGTGGCTTTTCATCCGGAACTGACCGATGACACTAGGCTCCATGAATATTTTTTGCGGATGTGTCGGGGCGATGGTTAAGTCCAAATTTCGAACTTCATCAAGTATTTAATGGGAGATATAAACTAGTTGGAGTGGTGGGCCCATAGCTCAGCGGCAGATTGGATGCTAAAACGTCCAAGCCGAAAGCACTCGCTTCGCAGGCGAGGGGTCGCGGGTTCAAATCCCGCTGGGTCCACCAGACTTTTGGGTTCGGAACCTTTATGTTTCAGGCGGTTGAACTGTTATCGATGGGGATCGAGAAGGCGAAGTACAAGGAGCTGGTGGCCGACGCCGATGTCCTGAGATGGTACAGGAACGTGGCGAGGGGCTCCAAGGCGACGGCGGACTTTACCCCATAGGGCATTTTAACATCTCCTCTTTCTTATCAATAGCTTTAAACTGGTTTTGTGAATTCGAATGTTCAGTTTTCTGATCTCGTCTTTCATACCGAGGACTTGTGTTCGGCGGTGAAGAAATGGCGCTATGTAGAGTGCAGAAGAATAAAAAATTTCACGCTCGTGAGTGGAGGAGCACTTCGATGAAGTTAATTGAGAACCCTACAGCACAAACATCGTACTGCTACGTATGTGCTGACCCTATAACAAATGCTTTGATTTATGTGGATTATCAAATTAGGCACATTCCGAATCAGAAAAGTCAAAATTTCAAACACCATCGCTAATCATGTTGGAGTTTATTACTTTACATCTAGTGGAGAAAAAATAATCGCGAATTAAAAGTCGTTCGATTATGGCGATCATATGGGATTAATTAACTTGTAATCTTAAGTCTCGTCTGATGAGATGATGCAGTCAGTTTATCTAAAGGGCTTAGTACTACCGTTTATCACGGGCTCTTTGCCCAGATACTCGGCAGCAGTCGTTACCTTAATCCCTTTTTCTTTGCCTGCTTCCCATACTTTCCAGGTGTGCTCTCTATACCTTTTTTCTCTGAGCAAGTGATGGTCGTAAATTAATAGCTTAAGGTTCTTGGATCGTTTTATCACCTCACAGGTGTTTTCGATGCACCTGTCCAAGTTGATTCGGATAAGCATGAATCGCATGTATGTGGGTGGACCATCCAATATTAGCACGGTCGGATTTTCTCGGATGATCCAGTTGGCATAATCCTCTATGTAAATGCCACTCAGGTCAGAGGAGTGAATGAGCTTTTCCCTACCATGCTCGATAACCGTTGCGAACACCCAGCCAACGCGCGAAAATTCAATACCGTGAAACATGGGGGACGAAAACCTCAATTTTGTGCGTCCAAATTTGAGTTCCTTATTCTCAGGAAATCTGACCTCTATGTCCCGAAATTTGAGTTCGGGGATTACTTTGGCAGAGTTCCATTTTCGGACACACCTCTGAAACCACTTGAGACCATTTTCGAGCAGCTCTCGCCGTCTTCGATTGTAATCCCCAAAGTCTTTGTCTCGAGCGCAGGGGATCTCATCAAGCGGAGCGCTGTAAGTTTTTCGTTTTTGTTTTTGCAGTACCTCCGCGAGCTTGACTTTTCCAAACGCACGATAAAGATTGTCAAAAAAGTGCTCCGCCCGCTCTCGCTGGGACTCGTTTATATACTCGTTGGGATTCTTAACCAGCAGAAGTTTGTCCCTGTAAAGCTCGCGATCAAAATCTGTGAAATGGTCATAATGATAGTGCGAGATCACGGCTATGTTTGCGTTCTTGGCCGCCTGCTTGATCGCCAACTTCGCTTGGGCTAACCAGTAGAGCTTTTTTGCCCGCGGCGCCGGGAAGCTGGGCTGCATTATCGCTGCTCCTGGGTCTATCAGGACATCTACGTCGGGTGTTCTGACTAGAGTGCATGAAGACTTGGCTCCGAGGGAATCAAACCACACCGGCTTAAAGGAGATCTTGCTCAGAGGCACCTGTAAATGTTCTACTCTCTGCTTCAAATCCCTTGCCGAAATTACTCGGTTGGCTAGGAAAACAAGCTTAGCTAACAACTGGTGGCATTAAACAGAGTTTTCCTGTAATTGCATCACAACTCACCTAAAGAGATAGTGGAGGAGCGTGGGATAAAAAAGACCGCGGAGTGGAGGCCCAACATAACACCAAAAACTTTTTTTGAAATTCCCAATTCTGAAATATCTCAGCATTATAAAAAATCTTTTAGAAGGATGATAGTAAAAGTTTATCACGGCAGGGATCAAAAGCCCGCAGAGGTGGTCGAACCGGAGCCTACGGGCAACGGGGACCCGTGTAAAAACCCGGGCGAAAAACCGGGGAAGGACGCGGGTAAGTCCCGTGGAGGAACGGGACGAGACAGCGACTGCGGGAAATAGATCCCGACACGAAAAGACGGCGGGAAAGCGAAGTGGTCGAGATTCGCAAACCCGCTGGGCGAGTAGTGGAGGGATCTGATCCCTGCCACTTTTATGCTTCTTGTTTAATGAGGTGAATTTTGCCGACCGCACGGCAAACATTTTTCTCAATCATTCGTGCTTTCATATTAAGTTTTGAGTTCATCCTCGAAAACCGGCCAACTTTCATAGCAACCGCTCCATCTGAGCTTGCCGTCCAAGTCATAAAAGAATATAAGCAAGGAAAAAGTGGGGGGCATTCAGCGACATTTGTATCAGGGTATTTCAACCTCTAATGGCCAGGGTGTATTTGTAAATTCTTCAACGATTCGGCACGGCACCGAGAGAACGAAGGCCCAGCCGCTGAGGTTCCGCTGCCACATTCCTTTTTCCGTGACTTCTATTCCACCATTTTTCTTCCTCAGATTTTTGAAAAGTAGCCCCATTCTTAACGCTGTGGAATAACCACTTCTTTTCATTAGGGCATCAAAAGGTTCATCAAATTCTTTCTCAAAGTCATCGATCTTCAATTTTAGGGCGCTGAGCCTTTCCGCCACCCATCTCACGGCTCTTTCCTCCTTGCTGACCTCCCTGCCTCCGGCAATGGGCACCTTGCCACTTCTAATTGCCCTGATGTACTCCTTGACCGAGCAAGTGTTAACGTACTCAAAACTCCCAGTGTTGCCCATTGCTCCGCTGCCGAAGCCCAGCAGGGGACCAACCATTTCCCTTTCCACGGTGGAGTATTCCCTTCCCTTCTTACTGAATGAATAGTATCTGATCGGAACGTATCCCTCTGTCTTCAAGGTATCAACTGCTGCGTAGTACATGCGTTTAAATTCGCCTATGTCTGGCTGTTGAGGAATTTTTCCCTCTATCATCAAATCGTGGATGGATGTGTAGGAAGGTGCTAAGAGAGGATAACATGTGATCTGGTCGGCACCCTGTTCCGTAGCAAGTTTAAGATCGGAAACCCATCCGCTTATCTTTTGTTTTGGAAGCAAGTACATCATGTCAATGTTTACCAACTCAAAACCTGCCCGCCTGCAGTTCTCTAGAGCTTCCAGGGAACTCTCAACGTCGTGGCGCCTGCCCAACATTTTTAGGTTTTGTTTGTAGAAAGACTGAACGCCCACGCTTATTTCATTTGCGCTTTCCCTTAGTGAAAATGTCCTGTCCTCTGTCAAATCATCGGGGTTGGCTTCCACGCCAAACCTATAACCCGGTGAAACGTCAAAATTTTCTTCTACGACATCTAGAATTTTCTTCCATTCCCTTCCCAGTAAACTTGGCGTGCCCCCTCCTACATGTATGTCAACAACCTTGAGGGGCGTGTCCTTTAGCATCTTTCCTACCATCTCTATCTCTGCCCTCAGGGCTGAAAGATAGTCGTTTATTCTCTTTTCGGTAGCAATCTCTCTGACGTAAGGACATGCAGGGCACAAGCTCTTGCAGAATGGAAAGTGAATGTATATCCCTACTTCATCTTTAACAACACTTTTGCTGAGGTGCGTCCTAATCTCCGTTTCCTCCATACGC
>JACIWF010000088.1 GCA_014361095.1 Hadesarchaea archaeon
GAGAAGGCGGTGCCAGCACTTGAGGCAGTTGTCGATCGGGCCAATGAGGCGCTGGTGGGGGTGCCGGAGGAAACCCGCCGGGCCTTGGATGACGGAAACACCGAGTTTATGCGTCCGCTGCCTGGTGCCAGCCGCATGTATCCCGAAACCGACATTCCGCTCATCCGGATAACCCTCTCAAGGATTAAGAGGATCAAAAGCCGGCTTCCAGAGCCTCCAGAGAAGACGCGCGTCAGGCTCATGGAGAAGTACCGTCTCAGCCAAGAGCTTGCCGAGCGTCTGAGCCTCTCCGAGAACCTGCACCTGTTTGAGGAGCTGGTGGCGAGCACCGGGGCAGATCCCACCTTGCTCGCGGCAACTCTCGAGGGCACCCTCATCAGCCTGAGGCGTGAAGGGGTTAAGGTTGAGAAGATAACCGGAGAAACCTTGAAGGAGCTGTTTCTTTGGGTGGCAGGAGGCAAGCTGGCTAAAGAAGCCGTCCCTGAGGTGCTTAGGTTTGCTGCGCAAGGTCTCAGCGTTTCAGATTCCGTGGAAAAGCTCGGGCTCTCTCGGCTGAGTACCGGCGACCTGGAAAGGCTGGTTGCCGAGGTTGTTGCCGCGAACCAAAAGCTGATTCAGGAGAAGGGGATAAGCGCCATCGATCCTCTGATGGGAATACTGATGGCTAAGGTCAGGGGCCGGGCCGACGGAAAGGTTGTCTACGAGCTCCTGAAGAGGGAGATTGAAAGGTTGCTCTAGATACCCGGGCAAGCGCTGTTTATTTTAATCCAGAGTCACCAGCTTATTAGGTAGTTGGATGTGCGGCATCGTGGGGTATGTCGGCAGTCGCCCGGCAGCGCCGATCCTGCTGGAGGCACTGAAGCGTCTTGAGTATCGTGGTTACGATTCAGCCGGTATGGCCACGGTTTTCCAGAAATTGGTCGTCAGGAAGGACCGGGGCAGAATAGCCGATATTGCTCGGAGGCTGAAGCTTGCTGAGATGCCGGGCAACTTGGGTCTGGGCCACACCCGCTGGGCCACCCACGGCGAGCCCTCCCGGGTTAACGCTCACCCCCATCTTGACAACTCGAAAAAGATTGCAGTGGTTCACAACGGCATCATCGAAAACTACTCCGAGTTAAGGAAGTTCCTCCAGAGCCAGGGCTACCGTTTCGCGTCAGAGACAGACACCGAGGTGGTTCCTAACCTGATCTCCTATTTCCTCCGGCAGGGCAAGAGTTTGGAGAGAAGCGTCAGAGAGGCGGCTAGGCGGCTGAAGGGAAGCTTCGCGCTGGCCATCGTCAGCGTGGAGGAGCCGGACAGGGTAATTGCAGTTCGCCAGGACAGCCCACTGATAATCGGCCTCGGGAACGGGGAGGTTTTCCTCGCTTCTGATATCCCGGCGATGCTCCAGCACACCAAGCGGGTGCTGGTGCTTGAAAACGGTGAGATGGCGGTTTTGACTCCCGAGCGCGTGGTGATCAAAAAAATCAACTCAGGTGCCGCGGTTGAGCGGGAGCCGATGACGGTAAATTGGACGGCCGAGATGGCAGAAAAGGGTGGCTACCCTCACTTCACCTTGAAGGAGATCCACCAGCAGCCGGAGGCCGTGCGGGACACACTTCTGGCGCCGGAAGAGGAGTTAAAAAAGTTGGCCAGATTTCTCCTCGGCGCCAGACGGGTTTACTTTGTCGCCTGCGGTACTTCCTATCATGCTGCGCTGGTGGCGAAATATGCGCTGGCCAAGCTGGCAGAGCTTCCGGTGGAGGTGATGATTTCATCAGAGTTCGGCGAGGTGGGCAGCTTGGATGACAAAACTGCGGTGCTGGCAATCACCCAATCTGGGGAGACGGCCGACACCCTAAAGGCAGTGGCATCAGCCAAAGCCGCCGGGGCAAAGGTGGCCTGCCTGACCAACGTTGTCGGCAGCTCGATAACTAGAATGAGTGATTTGATCTGCTACACCTATGCCGGACCTGAAATCAGCGTGGTGGCGACGAAGACCTTCGCCGCCCAGGTCGCCTATCTGCTGCGGCTGGCCATTAACCTCGCCAAACTCAGGGGAAGATCTGGTTCCAAACACAACAAGCTGACGGCGGAGCTGAAGGAACTGCCCGATGTCATGCGGGAGGTTCTGGCGAAGGTGGATCCACAGGTGAAAAAGCTGGCCGGACGGCTCCTTCCGGCGAATGATATCTATCTCATCGGGCGCGGAGTTGGTTATCCGCTGGTTCTTGAGGGGGCTCTGAAGATCAAGGAAATTACCTACATTCACTCTGAGGGAATGCCGGCCGGTGAACTCAAACATGGTACTCTGGCTCAGATTGAGGAGGGGACACCCGTGATCGCCGTGGTTACACCGGGAGAGATGCGGCTGAAGATGGTCAGCAACGTGGAGGAAGTGAAGGCGCGAGGGGCCAGGGTTATTGCCATAGCTGATAATGGCAAGGATCTACGCGAACACGTCGACGAGCTGATATCAATTCCGCATACCGAGGAGCTCTTCAGCCCGCTCCTGTTCATCATCCCGCTGCAGCTGCTGGCCTATTACATTACTGTGGGGAAGGGCCAGGACCCGGACAGGCCCAGGTCGCTGGCCAAGTCGGTCACGGTGGAGTAGTTAGACCAGTAGCTTGCCCTCTTTCATCAGCAATTTTCCGTCCAGCTTGACGGTAGGTTTCCTAAAGATACCGTCGATGTGAATGCCGGCCTTAACCCGGCCCCCGAAAGTCGAATTGTCTCCCAGGGCGATGTGGCAGGTCCCAAGCACCTTTTCGTCTTCCAGAACCTGCCCGATCAATCTGGCCTTTGGGTTGGTCCCGACGCCGAATTCAGCTAGGTTCCGTGCTCTTGGCCCCACCTTGTTCAGCATTCTCGTCAGTTTTTTTGCAGAAGACCCCGAGATGGTTTTGGCCATTCCCTTCTCTATCGTTATCTCGGTTCTTCCCATGGTGGTGTCGATAATTGAGCCGTCGACGACCACCTTGCCCTCACCGGTTCCTTCAACCGGAGCGATGAAGGCCTCTCCGGCAGGCAGGTTGCCGAAATCTCCCGGGCGATGAAATAGTCCTGTGTCGGGGTGGGTCTTTCTGCCCCTGATGCTGAACTTTAGATCTGTTCCGGCTTCTGTCTTAACCTCAACTTCTGAGGCCCGGTCGAGAAGGGCAGCGACTTTTTTGGTTAACCTGGCCACCTCACGGTAGTCGGCCAGCATTGCCCCTCGCTGCATCATTTCCTCGGTGATTCCCGGCATGGTGGCCACCCTGGCTCCCGCCCGGCAGGCCCTTAAACGCGCCTGGGTGTGGGTGAGGGAGTAGGTGGTCGGGGCGATGATCACGTCAAAATAGGTCATCGCAAGCGCCACCGGCTCAGGCGGTTCCTGCCCGTGCCTTTCGCCCACGGGCATGCAGATCAAAGTTACCTCCGCCCGACGCTCTCTGGCAACGTCGGCAATAGTTTTCGCAATTTTCATCTTCGGTGGGTCGGTTATGATAAGTACCTTTTCACCCCGTCGAATCCTCATGCAGGTATTTACCACAATTTTAGCGCCGCGGTTCATGGAGTTCATGAAAATACCAGCTAGATGAGCCCGGCTTTGAAGAGTTCCTCTCGAAAAGCCGAGAGTATCTCCCGGATGGACCCTTCTTCAGCCGCGTGGATTTCGATATAGCCGTTCGGGAACAGCAACAGGTAGTTGCCTCTTCTCAGGGTGAATTTGACCACGTTCTTTTTTGAAGTAGTTATGGCCTTCACGTTGGGAAGGCGCTTTAGAACCTCCTCGAGGTTCAGCGCTTTGTTAATCTTCGAGGTGGCCCTGATGGATTTTACCTTTGGAACGTCGAAGATATCATGAATGCGCGGCATCTCACTTAGGGATGGATTGCTTTCCTCCACCTTAACCCCTGCTTGACTTGGGCTAAAAGCATTTAAATTATACGCGCTTGGCGGCCAGTCGGATGTCAACGTCTCGCACGGTTCTTCTTCCGGCATGCTCGGCCAGCTTGGCGGCCTCACTGGCGATCTGCATCGCTCGCTCTTCTAGGACCTCGGCGAGCGCGATTGCCGCGTCCTCGCTAACCCTTTTGGCGCCAGATTTTCTTATAACACGATCTATAGCCGCTATCGGCAATTCAACCATTTTTTTCTACCTCCTCAGTTTATTCCAGCCATTTAAGAGCAATTTTTCTTTATTTAAGGCACTATTTAAAACTATCTGATTAATATAAACTTGTTGAGCATTTTTTTAAG
>JACIWF010000089.1 GCA_014361095.1 Hadesarchaea archaeon
ATTTACCACTGTCATCTCCATAGTCAGCCCCCAACCATTTTTAATATCGCTGGATGGCTGAGGCGTGCCTTATTTTCGCCGGCCTTCGTTCACTTTCTTTTTGTCCGCGGTTGCCGTGCCAGCGTGGCTAAGGCCCGCTTCAACTTCTCCAGCTCATTTCTCATGATGTCCTGCTTTAACGAGAACTGATCGGCCCGAGATCGTACCTCTTGCACAAAGTTATCAAATGACTCCAGAAACAACCTGCTTACCTCTGCAGCAATTCGTGATGGTCTAGACACTAGGTTTCTCTGATCAAATTCAACAATTATCCTTTCTATCAACAGCTGCGCTTGTTCTCCCTTCAAACCAGCTTCAACCAGCATGTCATATATTTCGTCCCTCGGGTAACCGGCACGCATCATGGCCCTCACGACGTCGGAAGCTGTCAAGCCTGAAGACACAACCCCCGCTAAAAATTTGAACAACGTTTGTTTAAAACACGGCAAATTTTCACCTAAAGAATTGAGAAATAGTATATAAATTGTGATTGAACTTACCTGGTACTGTTTTACTTAAGAAAGCATTGCTGCCGATCAAATCCAAAACGTCAGTTCGAGGGCCAACGTCAAACCTGCTGAGATGATGACAAAAATCATTGCTAGGAAACCATACTTGGAGAACTGTGAAAATGAGATCTGGATGCCCTTTTCAGACAAAATGCTGGCCCACATGATCCCAGCGAGTGCACCAACCAGCGTCAAATTGGCACCAAGATTGGCCCCTGCTATCAAGGCCAAGGTTGATCCCATCCGTCCCACGGCTGAAACACTGAATGAAGAACTCTGGAATATTCTCACAAAGAATATAGTCATCGGACGATTGTTCATGAAGCTCGCCGCAAGGGCAGTCAAAAACATGAACCCCAAAACGATGGCAAAAATGCTCCCGGTGGTCGAAGACAGTTGCGTCGCGAGAAAATCCGTCCAACCCTTTGAAACTAAATCCTCCACGATTATGAATAGACCTAAAACAAAAGGTATTGTCTTCCACGGCACTCTGGAAACTATCGTCGAAATACTTGATCGTTGCTCCACAGTTTTTGGTGCCACGAAGTGATAGTAGATGATGTCGAAGAAAACCATTATTCCGGCTGAAATTGAAGTTAAAGCCCATAGAGGCATCCCAAGAACACTGGTGGAAAAACTCATCAGAATAATTGTGGTGATGAACAAAACAGTGCCAAAAATGGCCCCCCATTTGTTTTTTATGGCCAACCCCGGGTCAACCAGTGGCATTTCCGTCCTTATCGGGAGCTTCCTCCAAAATATCAGAACCAAAACAGACAGACAGGTAATCATCGCCACCACGGAAGGGATTAGCATCCATTTTGAAAACTCCAAAAAGGTCAACCCGATGGAGTCGGCAGCTATGATGTTGGCCGGGTTGCCGATGTATAGCGCCATGCTCAGGATATTCGCGGCAAAGAACTGGGCAATGAGGTAGGGGACTGGATTCACCCTTGCGCGCTGACTGAAGTAGAATATTATCGGTGTCATGGTCAGGACCACCATATCATTATCAGTTACCAGGGTGAGTAGGCTGCTCAGGAGGAAGAAGTAAATGAAGAGCCTCCTTCCTTGTCCCTTTGAGGCCTGAGCGAAGCGCAGCGAGATATACTCGAAGAGCCCAGTATAATCCAAGGATACGCAGATGTAGGAAAGTGTGATGATCAGTATTATTATCGCATATGGTGTCACCATGTCCGAGCCCAGTATTCCTCGTGAAATGGTATCGAGATTGATGGAACCAACCAACATCAACACAAGCACACCGAGCAGCGGAGCCAGACCATAATCTATGTGGATGTGTCTCCGCGTAAATGGAATTCTTACAATGGGGTGTTTGAAGACGAGAAAAATCGTTGCAATAAAGACTAAGATGGGTGCCACCGAAAGCAAGTTCATTAGACCACCTACCGCTTGTCACCATCAGTTAAGGAGCAACTATACCGATAAGCCGGCCTTTCTTACCAGTATCACGGTGCACGAGGCATACTTCACTATATAATCGGAAATGCTTTCTGAAAAGGCACCCAATAGTCCTTTCTTAGGGATGGTGCCTGTTACAATCACATCGCATGAATTCTTCTTGGCAAAGGAAACGATAGCCCTGCCAACATCGGTGGACTCAATAATTTCCAATTGGCTTTTCAATCCATTTCTCTCAAAAGCATCGATGACCCAGGAGAACCTTTCCAAGGCCTCCTTTTTGGAAAATTCGCTCAGAAGCCTCACCACGTGCAGCGCGTAAACTTTGGTGTCCTTTGAACAAAGCTTTATAGCAACTTGAACCACGTCTTCCGGAGTAGCTTCAGTCACGCAAAGAACCATATTTTTAAACACAATTTCTCCCCTATCTACTCTCTCGGGTACTAATAAACGATTACTTGCTGGCTTTATCCGGCTTAGAGAAATCCCCCGATATAGCACTAATTTTAACCCTGCGCTAAATTCAGAGTTTGGCTGTTAAAGTTAGCCTCTCCTGAGTTATCAGAGGTTGGATTGAGATTTATCACAATGCCCCGAGTCAATCCAGAACAGCACCGCCAGATGGCGAATATGGCTGGGAAGAGATTGAGTAAAAGTTAGTGGCGGAGCTCTTGAGTCTGCAAAAACAGTCTGGACATGGTGTAAGTAGGAAACGGACAGTCAAAAACGTTGACGAGTTCGTTGTCCTGCTGGGCAAGTTTCCGCAGTGGCCGGACAAGAGCCGCGACTATCGAAGATGGTACAACCGACACAGATTCCACCGCGGCATAGGCACCCAACCAGCGAAGTTATCTCCTGCGCTGATCCGACGGGAACCGACGCTACCCAAACACTCCGCATCTCCAGCCGGAGGCATCTCAACGCTCGAGGAAAGCATAATTTTCGCCGGCAAAGAAGGCAAAGACCACTGCTGAGAAAAGTTTTCGATTGGCATCTAGTGACGGAAATGGAGCTGTTAGCGTCGTGAGGCCCTGATATGATTTGGGATGTTAACTTGGAAACTGCCCTTATATCTAAATTATTTAAATGGTATAAGTAAAACCATGGGCAGCCTGGATGAAGTTAGAAAGAAACTACTGGCCATCGACATCTTAAGGCTTCTCAAGGGCAGCTTTTCTTATAAGCATCTATCTAAACTAACAAATTTGTCACCAACGGTTTTGAGCAGATACATTAACGGTCACATGTTACCGAATTTGGAAAAAGCAGAAAAAATAATTGACCTTTTCAAGGAAAGATTTCTCGCTGAGCTGGTTAGAGCGAAAATTAGCGAGGTCGATGGGGCCTACGTGCTTACGCAGGTAAACTATGATGCCAACCTGCAGAAGTTAATAGCGAAGTTTATAATCCGTGAACTTGAGCTAGTCAAGATCGATAAGGTACTCACTGCTGCTACGGATGGAATCCCCCTGGCGGTACAGATAGGAAATGAGCTTGGAGCAAAGATAGTGGTGGCCAAAAAGGAGAGAGACGTGGCGTTTACCGAGTTTTTGGAGGAGAGGGCGATCTTCTCGCCGGTTCTGTTTAAAACCTTCTATATCCCCAAAGGGTCGATAAAGCCTAGAGACCAGGTGTTGATCGTGGACGATATCGCTAGAACGGGGGCGACGATAGAAGCGCTGGCAAGATTAGTGGAGAGGTCGAGGGCGAGGTTAACGGGCATATTTACCATCTTTTCCGTCGATAACTGTATGGAAAAAATAAAGAGAAAGCTGAAACTGCGATGCAAGGTGGAATCGCTTATAAACCTTTCTTGACACAAACGCGTTAATTTTGCATAAAAGTGTTAATAACGATTTAAATGCAATTGACCAAAGGTTTGTATTGACTTAAGTTTCCCGATGGAGGTTAAGAATGCCAAAAACTGGAATGATTGCCGGTGTGATTTTAGTGATAGCAATTATCGCTGTGGCAGCTGCTTACGTCGTGACCCAACTCCAAAACACTGCCCCCCTACAACAGCAAAACAATGGAAGATTGCCCTGCTGTTGCCTGACGTGATAACTGATCCCACTTGGAACGGCCTTGCTTACCAGGCAGTGCCGAGGCTGGTGGCCGAGGGGATAGCCGACAAATTCTCTTACACCGAACAGGTCGCGATACCAGACGCTGTGAGGATCGCCAGCGGCTATGCTGCTGAAGGCTACGACTTGATAATCCAACATGGTTCTCAGTTTGTGGACACAAC
>JACIWF010000009.1 GCA_014361095.1 Hadesarchaea archaeon
AAATGAAAATCACGCTTTAAGAAATGGTTGGTCGTTTCTTGAAGGCGACATATAACGTTCTAGGCAACTTAACATTTCAGCGCCCAAGATGGTGTGATAATAAGGACTAAGATTTTTTGATTCGATAGTTTCCTTTCCCTAAAAACTCTATTATGCCGTGATCTCTCAAAACTTGCAACTGCTGACGTATCTTGGGACGGATGTGCTTGTTGGCGGGATGAAGCCTTGCCAGCTTTTCCTCAAATTCGTAGATGTCGGCCAAGGTAAATATTTCCCGGTCAAGCTGTCTTATGCTGGCGAGCACGTCTGAAAGCCAACCCCGGGATTGAACCGAATGCCCCCTGAGAAAGGTGAATCTCTTCCAGTTTTCCCTAACGATGTCTCGTGGTATTTCAACGCCCTTTTCTATTATTGAAATTCTGGCGTCTGGCGGCAGGTTACCCAGCAGGATGTTTGAGCCGACCCAGCCGCTTTTTCTCGCCCTCTCGCTGAGCGGCTTTCTCTTCTCGATAATGGATTCAGAGATGAAATGCTTTGGCACGGCGAAGAGATCAGAAATGACCATGGCGGTTGGGTTGTAATGTAAAAAGAGGAAGTTGGGGACGGTTCCTGCGTAGATCGCCTTTATTTTTGGTTCATACGCCGAATTCATGACTCGGTAGCCAAACGGGTGGCTCTGGCTCTTCAGTTGGTAAGGTTCTTCACAGCAGGGGCAGACAAAGTCGATTACCCTTTTTCCTGACGGCGTTGGTTGCAAGTTGTTCGAGGTGCATGCGAGACAGTATAGGTTTTCCCTAGCCCAGGTTTCTGTTAATATTTTGGCCTGCTGCGAGGGACTTTTGTAACCCTTGATCAGATCTGTCCTTAGTTCTAAATTCAATCTCGTCCCAAAGATAGTGGGAAAAGAGATCTAAAGATCTTTTGCAGGATTTTTCTGGTAGCGGTAGAACAGCCGAGTTTTTCGGTTTTAGGCGCCTTTCAATTAGTTGAGTTTTGAAATGTCTTTTTACGCAGACAAGGAAGTTTAGGTTGATGCTGTTCCGGGAACTGGCCGAGATCTGTGAAAAGCTTACGTCTACCACCAAGCGCAGTGAGATGGTCAGGCTTGTCGCCGATTTTCTGACACGCCTGGAGCCCGGAGAGGTTGAGACCGCTTCATGCATGTTGCTCGGCCGACCCTTCCCGAATACGAGCCGGTGGCGGCTGGACGTTAGCTGGTCGACCTTAGCCGAAGTCATCCTTCGAATTACCGGGGCCAGTCAGAGAGAAATGGCCCCCGCCTTTGACAGCACAGGTGATATCGGTGCCGCCACGGCAGTCCTCTTCAGCGCAGCAAGGATCAAGCGCCAGCAACTTTTTTCAATCAAACCCCTCTCGCTTTTGGAGGTTCAGGAGATTTTGAGGAAGGTGGCAAGGCTGAGAGGACCCGGCGCCAGAAGGAGAAAGGAAAGATTGATTGAGGGTTTGCTGAACCGCTGTGAACCCCTTGAGGCCAAGTACCTCGTCAAGATCGTCACGGGTGAGATGCGAACTGGTTTTCAGGAGGGACTTATGGAGCTGGCAGTGGCACGGGCCTACGGGGTTTCCTTAAAATCAGTGAGGAGGGCCGCGATGTTTGCGGGCGATATCGCTATTGTTGCTGGGATTGCGGCGAGGTCGGGCGAGTCAGGACTTGAGGAGATAGGGCCCTCACCCATGCGGCCCATAAGCCCCATGCTGGCGCAGGTCTGCAATGAAATCGAGGAGGCCATTGAAGTTCATGGGGGCCAAACTAACTTTGAATACAAGCTCGACGGTGCACGGGTGCAGATCCACAAAAAAGGCAGTGAAATCAGGATATACAGCCGGCGCCTGAGCGATGTTACCGAGAGCCTTCCAGAGATAGTAAATCTGATTCTTCAAGAGCTTCATGCCGAGGAGGCGATTGTTGAGGGCGAGGTCATCGCGGTGGGCAAGGACGGCCGTCCGCTGCCGTTCCAATCACTGCTCCAGCGCTTCAAGCGAGAGAGGGAGGTAGAGAGGATGGCCCAAGAGGTCCCGGTCAGGCTCCAGCTTTTTGACCTACTCTTCCTCGATGGCTGCAGCCTCGTGGACCGCCCCTACGAGGAGCGCCGGGAGAGATTGAGGACCATAGCCAGTAACATCGAACTGACCGAGCAGCTGGCAACCTCTAGAGCAGATCTTGGCAAAGATTTTTTGGAGCGAGCGATTAGGGCCGGGCATGAGGGATTGATGGCGAAGAAGCCCGGGAGCCCTTATGTCCCGGGGGCCAGAGGTAAACTCTGGCTCAAGATAAAACCGACGCTCGAGCCGCTGGATCTCGTGATCGTTGGAGCCGAGTTTGGTTACGGACGGAGGCACCGGTGGCTCTCCGACTACTACCTGGCCGCGGTGGACGAGAACACGGGAAGTTTTGAGATAGTTGGAAAGACGTTCAAAGGGCTGACCGATGAGGAGATCAAGGAAATGACCCAGGAGCTGCAGAAGCTCGTGGTCAAGACTGAGGGAAGAAGGGTTTGGGTTCTACCGAGGATAGTGGTTGAGGTGATCTACAACGAGATACAACGCAGTCCTAAATATCCAAGCGGCATGGCGCTTCGATTTGCCCGGATAACTAGACTGCGTCCCGACAAGTCGCCGGCTGAGGCCGACACACTTAGACGAGTTAAAGAGATTTTTGAAAGGCAGGTCAAGAGGATTTGATTATTTAACACCGCTTGCCAGTATCTTTACAGCGCCGATGGCAACTTTTATCGCGTTTTCAACTCCAGGCAGAGGAAGGACAACTTTTCCTACCGGCCCCACTACAGCCAGCACCCCGCCGCTGCGCCAGCCGTTTACCCCGGCTACGGTGAAAATGGTCGCGCACTCCATCTCGGTCGCCAGCACCCGAGCACGTCTCCAGAGACCCCAGAGTTCCTCAGCTTGTTTGGACAGCGGGACGCGGCCGGGCTCTTCCGCATAGAAGGCGTCCTTGGAGACTACCAATCCTAGGTGATATCTTATCCCCAGTTTCTTTGCCGACGTAACAAGGGCGTTGGTGACCTCAAGGTCTGCCACTGCAGGATAGCTTAGAGGAATGTATTGCTGGGAGGTTCCCTCTTCTCTGACAGCGGCGTGAGCGATGACGATGTCCCCTATCTTAACATTTTTACCCAAGGCACCCGCCGTACCCACCCTGATGAAGGTATCCGCTCCACATCGGGCCAGCTCTTCGACCGCGATGGCAGCCGAAGGGCCACCGATTCCGGTTGAGGTCACGCTAATAGGTATTCCGTTAACCCTGCCGGTGAAGGTACGGAATTCCCTGTTGTAGGCAATTTCCCTGGCCTCATCGAAATGTTTTGCAATCAGCTCCGCTCTTGCCGGATCTCCAGGGAGCAGCACGTACCGAGCCACTTCCCCTTTCCCAACGCCGATGTGATATTCCCTTCTTCCTGACGCTGGCATTCCGATCCGTATTTCCATTGTCGGCGTAGTTTAAAGCGCCTGCAGAGTCCATGTTTAGAGGGCGGCCAGCACCACTCCCAGGAAAACGATAACCATCCCGATGACGGCTCTCAGATTTGGTTTTTCCCCGACGAGGAAAATGCTCATCAAAAAGCCGAAAGGTATCACGGCGGATGAAAATGGTGACAGGGAGCTAACTTTCTCAATTTCGAGAGCAAACATGAAAAGGAAGGTGGCAACGTGGCTGAAAAAGGTCGAGGCGAGAGTGAGCGCCAGGATTTTTCTCCCCAGCTTCAGGCCTTTCCAGGAGCGCTTGATGATTGCGGCCAAGTTCAGGAAAACTGCCGCAGCGACCACCGATATCCAGACGAACGCGAGAACATCCATCCCGGAATTAATTGCCATTTTTCGCAACACTAGATCCAACCCCCAAAGAACCGCGGACACCATTGATAACGGCACCGCGAGGCGCCACTGATTGGTTTCCTTGGTTCGAGGCATGAAAAGAAATGAGCCTCCGACCACCAAAGCCAGCGAAACCGGCAGCAGCAGGGCAATCTCCTCACCAACGAGAAAAATCGCCAGCAAGGCAGTCCATACGGGAGAGGCGTTGCCGATGGTGATGATTTTATGTGCCGGAGCACGCTTCATGCAGTAAAAGAGGATCAACAGCGCAACCGCCAGCCCAAAAACCCCCGCTGTTATGGCGATGATGATCGGCCAGGCGCCTGCGGTTTTTGGTCTCAGGATTAAGAAGAGGGGTAAAAGGGCCACCGCCACGGAGGAAAAGCGAATGGTGTTGAAAGTTATCGGGTCCAGTTCCTTCATGACCAACTTGCCCAAAACTTGCCCCAGTGCCCAGAAAAAAGCAGCGCCAAGCGCCAGCGAGAAGGGGATGATGTTCACACTGTATCACATCAACTTACCAGCGACAGTAAAAACTTTTTTGTTGGTTTTATTTTCTGAACAACCTCAGACGGCAGCGAGGACAACCCCGCAGAACACCAGCGCCATTCCAAAAGTTGATTTCAGGTCCGGTTTTTCCCGGATCATTAAAATGCTGAAGAGAAAACCGAGGGGTATGCTCAGTAAGGCGAAAGGAGCCAGAGAGACAAGGGCCTCCGAGAATCGGACCGTTTACTAAAATTACAGGAGTAAAGGCAGTTGCTGCGAACAGGAGACGCAAAGCACTGTAAAGTGTAGGGTTCATCTCCCGCATCAGCATTTTTCCCAAAATATTACTCAATGACCAGGACAGCGCCGTTATGATGACCAGGAAGATGGAAAGCGGATTCATCGGTATTCGCTGAGTTCTGGTCAGATATATAAAATGTGGCGAGCGCGAGCGCCTAAAATCGCTTGAGCGCATTTGGGCATCAAGAGCATAGCAAATCTTCAATGATGGCTCGGAGCGGGTTAAATTTGGAGTAAGCTATTTAGCAAGCTTTCCTATGTTAAATTTGGATTCAAATGGAGGAAAAAATTGAGCCCTTGCCGAAGCCGGTTTCTAGACCATCGAAAAACTTTGTGACGGTCGTGATCGGCTTGTTGTTGGTCGCCATAGGTGCTATTCTCATAAATCAGGGGATGAACGCCGTGCAGACGGAGATGGCGCTGATTGTTGGCGTGGGTTTGATAGCTGCCGGAGGGCTTTTTGTTTTTGCCGGCGCCAGCAGAGCTTGGCCTGGAAAAGACCGGGTAAACATCGGTTTGCTAGCTGTCGGGATCTGCCTGTTGGTGGCGAGCGGAACTCAGCTGGCCACTGACTGGGGTAAGGCCGTCTATGGCATTGCTCTGACGGTCGTGGGCATAGCGATGATCGTGGCCGGGGTGCAAATAGCCAAGAGCGGTTGGGAAAAGTACACCAAGGACAGATAAATTGCCGATTAGTAATGGTTTGATATATCAACCTTAAGCATGATTTTAAAAAGTTAAAATTTAAATAGCTGGTTCATAACAATTAATAAAAAGGTGATCCGGTTGCGTTCATTTCACAAAGTTTTAATGGTTCTGGCGTCGGCTTTAATAATTTCTCTGTTATTTACCTCCTCTTCCGTTTCAGCGTCACCAGAGGAGATAAAGATAACCACGACTTATCCCCGAATTGAAGTCAATCCCGGCCAGAGCATTCAGCTGACGATAAAAGTGAATAACCTTAGCCCAGAATATCAGACGTTAGCTTTGGAAATCTCGGCGCCTCAGGGCTGGGAAGCGGCTCTGAAAAGCGGTGGCTACTTGGTTAAAATGGTGACGCTGGCGCCTTATGAGAACCAGCCCCTGACCCTTACGGTTACTCAGCCCACTGGCGTCAGTCTTGGTTCCTACACGGTTGTTGTCAAGGCTTTTGATGGCTCGGGCAATTTGGTTGATAACTTGAGCATCATCATCGATGTGGCCGAAGTTTCCCCACTGGGCCTGACCCTTAGCACCACCAGCCCATCCATCGAGGGTCCGGCGGGAAAGAGCTTCCAGTTTTCAGCTGATTTGGTAAATGAAACTGGTGAGGAGCGTGACATCGATCTTTCCTACGTTGCGCCGGCCAACTGGACCGTTACCTTTTCTCCAGGATATGAGTCGACGCTGATACGCACGATTCACATGAAGGCCGGGGAGAGAAAGACCCTGAGGATAACGGTCACCCCGGCTTCCGACGCCGATGCCGGGGAATATTCAATTACAGTTTTGGCAACATCGGGCGCCTACAGCCAGTCCTTAGATCTCAAGACGATAATCACCGGAACCTACACCATGGACCTGTCCACGTCTGACGGTCTCTTAAACCTGAATGCGCCGCAGGGAGAGGTTACCACAGTCACCCTTGTTGTCAGCAACACGGGTTCCGGAACACTGGAAAAGATGAGCTTCAGGTCCAGCGGCCCCAGCGGATGGGAGATTAAGTTTGATCCTAACCAGATTGATGCCGTTCTGCCCGATTCGTCTGTGCAGGTGGCGGTGAGCATAAAACCTCCCGCCGACGCGATACCGGGCGACTACAGCCTCAGGATCACAGCATCCACCAGCGGCGCCAATTCTGTTTCTAAAACAATTGAACTCAGGGTCACGGTCCTGGGCTCGATGGTCTGGGGCCTAGTTGGGTTGGTCATAATCATAGTTGTCGTGTTGGGGTTGGTTTTCATATTCTGGCGCTTGGGCAGAAGGTAGTCGTATGGACCAGATCTTGGCCATAGAGACCCGCGATCTGACCAAGAGGTACAATGATTTTGTTGCGGTTGACCGTTTGAACCTCTCGATAAAGCCGGGAGAGCTCTTCGGGATGCTGGGCCCGAACGGAGCCGGCAAGACCACCACAGTTCTGATGTTGCTGGGACTCACCGAGCCCTCGTCCGGAAGCTGCAGAGTTTTTGGCCACGATCCGTTCAGGGAACCGCTGAAGGTCAAAAGCATCAGCGGCTATCTGGCCGAGAGAATGGGCCTTTATGATGATCTGACACCGGAGCAGAATCTAAGATACATTACCAAACTGAACCAGGTCCCTGAGGAAGAAGCGCGCAAGCGCATCAGGGAAGCCCTGGAATGTGTTGGGGCAATCAATTACGCCGATGTCAAGGTGGGGAAGCTTTCGAGAGGCATGAGGCAGAGGGTGGGAATTGCCGGGGTGTTGGTCAAGAAGCCGAAGGTGGCCTTTTTCGATGAGCCGACCCAGGGACTCGATCCGGAGGGCAAAAATGAGCTGTTGGATTTACTGAAGCGCATCAGCAAGGAGGAGGGAACAACGGTGCTGCTGCTCTCCCACATGCTCGCGGATGTGCAGCACATCTGCGACCGCATTGGCATAATGCTCAGAGGCAAGATGGTGGCGCTGGGCACCATCGAGGAGCTGAGGACAAAGACCAAGGAGGACTGGGTGATCGACGTAGAGGCGGAGAACATCACACCCAAACTCGTCCACGATCTGTCCTCGCTGCACGGCGTAAAGGGGGTCGATAGGTCCGGCAAGGTTATCACGGTCAGGTCGGAGAAGGATATCAGACAGGCCATAATGGAGGTCTTTCTACACAACAAGACGGTTCCCATCAGTCTGCGGGCGAGAGAACGCTCTCTGGAGGAAATTTACCTAGGTTATCTGGGGGAAAGATAATGGTGGGGACACGCGAGGTCTTCATCAAGGAGCTTGCCGACAATCTGGGCAGCAAGAGGTTCTGGCTGCTGTTTTTCATCATCTACGCGCTTGGCATTTTCATGACCTATGGGGCGGTTCAGAACCTGGGACTGCAGAGGACCTTGGGCGAAAACGTGTTTCTCCAGCTTTTTGTTATCGGCGCACAGGGGTTGCCCTCGTTTTTGTGGGTGGTCATCTACATAGCCCCGCTGCTGGGCTTCATCTTCACCTTTGACGCGATCAACAGGGAGATCTCCAGCGGCACCCTGGGCAATGTCCTTTCTCAGCCCGTGCACAGGGACTCCTTGATTAACGCCAAGTTTCTCGCGGGCGTGGCCACCATCGCGATCACCTTGGTCGGCGTGATCTTTATTGAGATTGGATTTGCCATTCGGGCTTGGAGCACTCTGCCGACATTGGAGGAAATAGCCAGGATACTGGTCTTTCTCCTCATAAGCGTTGTTTACCTCTCGATCTGGGTCGCCCTAGGGCTTCTGTTTTCGGTGATTTTCAGGCGGGAGGGAACTTCGGCTCTGGCTTCGGTTGCGGTCTGGCTTTTCTTCAGCTTTTTCATGTACATGATCGCATCACCACTGAACAGCATAGCGCTTCTGTATTTTTCACCGAACTACATCTTTCTTGAAGCCGCCTACGTGATTCTCAGCCCAACCGTGAGGATTCTGGGCCCGGTCTCGATTGAAAAGTTGTACGGGATGGTCGCCAACCCGCTTTCTCTGGATCAAAGCCTGTTGCTGGTTTGGTCGCACATTACAACCCTGGTGGCGGTCACGTTCGTCATCTTCGCTTTCTCCTATGTGAAATTTATGAGACAGGAAATCAGGGCCATCTAGTCAATAATTTTTGGTCGCCTTTTCGTTCTGGTTAGTTTTCTTCTGGGGCCAAATTTAAAAATCAGAGGTAAAAACAGCGGCACCAAAAAAGTTTTTAGGATGAAAAAGTGGTTATGAAACGGAACGAAAAATAAAAGTTTGGAAAAAGGGTGAAAATTTGGCAACCCAATATCACACGGTAGGTAAACCGTCCATCAGGAAGGACGCGATTCCCAAGGCCACGGGGCAGGAGAAATTCACCTGTGACGTGGTCATTCCAGGGATGCTTTATGGCAGAATTCTTAGGAGCAAATATCCGCATGCGAGGATCAAGAGAATCGATACCAGCAAAGCCGAGGCCATGGGGGCAATCTGCATCACTTTTGAGGATGTTCCCAAAGCGAAGTACAATGAACGCATTGTCAGCGTTCCGTCAGCGACTTTTAAGGACAGGACAGTGCTTACCAATAAACCCCTGCACGTGGGTGAGGCAATCGCGGCCGTCGCTGCTGAGACGGAGGAAAAAGCCGAAAAGGCGCTTAGATTGATTGAGGTGGAGTACGAGCCACTGGAGCCTGTTTTTGATCCGATAGCGGCGATGAAACCTGGGAAACCAAGCCTGCACGATTCGATAATTCTTCAGGACAAAGTGGTCGAGATAAAGAACAACATCGCCGCTAAAGTGGAAATATCCGAAGGCGACGTTGAGAAGGGTTTCCGAGAGGCGGACATCGTCATTGAGGGTACGGCTAGGACCAGCAGGGTTTATCACACCCAGCTGGAGACAAAGTCAGCTGTAGTTGTGCCCGAGCCGAACGGCGGAGTGACCATCTGGACAACAACCCAGACAATTCACAACTGCCGGATACTCATCGGTGAGATCTTCGGCATACCCTTGAACAAGGTCAATGTCAAGAAGATATCGCTGGGTGGATCTTTCGGCTCCAGCATTCAGATGAACTCGGTGCTTCCCATTACTGTAGCACTGGCTCTGAAAGCCAAGAGACCGGTTAAGATGTGCACCACCCGCGAGGAGGATATGTACGACCACTGCCGCTATCCCATGATTCTGAAGTATAAGCTTGGAGCCAAGAAGGATGGTAGGCTTGTTGCCGGGGAGATGGAGGTCATCGTTGACATCGGTGCCCATAACATCCAGGCCTATCCTCTGCTGGGATGCACTGCCGGATGGCTGGTCTCCCTCTACAAGATGCCGAACCTGAAATTCGTCGGCAAAGCCGTTTACACCAACAAGGCACCAGCCTGCGCCATGCAGGGCTTTGGAAACCCGCAGGTGAACTTCATCGCTCAGACGATGATGAATGAGGTGGCGGAGAAGCTGGGCCTCGACCCAATTGAGGTTGAGCTTAAGAACTACGTGGGACTCGGCGACGTCTTCTGGGGACAGGGACCGACGGTGAGGTCGGTGATAAGGAGCTGCGGGGTGGAGGAGCTGATCAAAAAAGGAGCTGAGATGATTGGATGGAAAAACCGCGGCAGGCCTCAGGACAAGAAGGGAGACATCGTCAGGGGCATTGGAATGGCGCGAGGTTTCCACACCTCAAGCGCCGGTGGACCGATGGCAGGCGAGGCCGTGGACTTTTCCGGAGCGATGATCAAGATAAATGAAGACGGGACGGTCGATGTCATTGCCCCGCTTCAGGACATGGGTGGAGGCGCGCTTGAGGCCGGCCTGAAGATAGTGGCTGAGACGCTCGGAGTACCGCTTGACTGCGTTGAGCTGGCGCCCACCGATACCTGCAACTCCGTTTATGATGTCTGTCTGCACGCCACCAGAGGAGTTTATGCCGGCGGCGGAACTTTGAAAAAGGTCGCCGAGCAGGTGAGGCAGAAGCTGCTGGAATTCGCGTCGAGGATTCTGGGCGTCTATCCCCACGCGCTGAAGATCAGGCCCGATGAGAATCTCAAGCAGGGAGTGATCTACGCCGAGGGAATTTCCGGGAAGGAGATAACGGTTAAAGAGGTGGCCGCAACCGCCAGAAATAAGAACTGGGGAACGATAGCCGCGGTTGACAGCCTCAGACAGGGACAGTGTCCTCCGGCCTACACAGTTTACTTCGTCGAGGTCGAGGTTAACAAGAGGACGGGTGAGGTGAAACCGGTGAGGGCGGTCATAGGTGCTGACTGCGGGACGGTCATCGATCCCATCTATGCGGTGGCCCAGATCCACGGAAGCTTTTACCGCGGCCTCAGCTATGTGCTCTGCGAGGACACCAAGTACAAGAGGAGGACCGGAGAGCTGACCAACAAAGGTTTCCTCTCGGGTTACAACATATTAAAGGCCGAGGACATGCCCAATCCCGACGACATCCAGGTATTCTTCGCCAACACCTACGAGGAAACGGGACCGTTTGGGGCCAAGGGAATCGGTGAGGCCGCCATAAATCCAGTCCCTGCCGTAGTGGCCAACGCCATCTACAACGCGATCGGGGTCTGGATCAGGGAGATGCCGATAACGCCGGAAAAGGTTCTCAAGGCCTTGAAGGAAAAAGGAGGGAATTAAGATGGTGAACACGCGAATATTGGTTAATGAGTTTGAGTACTTTGAGCCCAAGACCGTTGCCGAGGCAGTGGACCTCCTCGCCAGATTTGGGAAGGAGGCTAAGGTTCTGGCCGGAGGCACCAACCTGCTGGTCGACATGAAGCTGGAGAAGGTGAGTCCAAAATATCTGATCTACATCGGCAAAATACCAGAGTTGCGTTCAATAACGAGGGCTGGGTCGGATGTGATCATTGGTGCCAACGTTACCTTTTTCGAGATGATGAAGGCAGCTGAACTCAAGGACTATCCACTGCTGCGTGAGGCCATTGAGAGCGTCCAGCTAGAGATCAAAAGAATGGGCACCATAGGTGGAAACATCTGCAATGCGGCTCCGACCGCCAGCGCCGCGCCCCCGCTTCTGGCGCTCGAGGCGAAGGTTAAGCTTGTCAGCAAGAGGGGCTCTAGGGTGATTCCACTTGAGGAGGTTTTCGTAGGGGACCGTCAGACCTCGCTGGCCCCTGATGAGCTGCTCACCGAGATCCACATCCCAGCGCTTGACGGCGGCTGTGGCACCGCCTTTGGCGAGATAAAGAGAAAGATAAAGTTCGCCGCGGTGGTCAGCAGGCAGGGGGACACCTGCAAGCGCTGCAGGATTGCCATGGGTGGCGATGTGGAGAGGCCCATACGGGTGAGAAATGCGGAAAGCCTGCTAGAGGGAAACCGCGTTGATGAGAACACCGTTAGGTCGGCCTGCGAGGCAGTATTGGCGGAAATAGATCCCGAAAACTGGTATGTGAGAGAGATAGCGCAGTACCTGTTTCCGAAGGTGCTTCAAGAGGCTTGGGAGAGGGCGAGGTGATCGGTATGGAAGAGAGGAAGATTAGGGTTAAGATTAACGGAAGAGACTGTGAGCTGAGCGTGAAGCCGAATGAGCTTCTCCTCAATGTACTGAGAAATAAGCTGGGCCTGTGCGGGACCAAGTATGGGTGCGGAACCGGAGATTGCGGTGCCTGTACAGTTTTGGTTAACAATGAGCCGAAGCTTTCCTGTCTGACTTTGGCGGTTACCGTCGATGGCGCTGAGATCACCACCATCGAGGGCCTAGCGACGGACGGAAAGTTGCACCCGATTCAGGATGCTTTCGTAAAGAACGGCGCCATCCAATGCGGGTTTTGCATTCCCGGCATAATAATAATGGCCAAAGCACTGCTCGACGAAAATCCCCATCCCACCGATGAGGAGATAAAGGAAGCATTGAAGGGACACCTCTGCAGGTGCACCGGCTATATCAACATCATCAAGGCGATAAAGGCAGCCTCAATGGCAATGTCAAAGGCATAAGAGGTTATGACGAAGGTAAAAGTTTTTGAGGGAGGGCACCTGATCCAAGAGCTGACGATAGAGGAGGCCTTGGAGCTGATAAAAAAAAGGTTCTTTGAGGGACAGTCTGTTATCATTGATGGAGTCTACGTAGACGCCTCGGATATCGAAAAGGTCAGGGAGAGGCTCTCCAAGGTTAAGGAGGGCATCTCCTTTTTCCCCTTAATCGGAGGCGGAGAGTTCTAGCAGAAATTTTAGTTCACGGTATTACCATGGACATAACTGCCTTTTGCACGTGGAGCCTGTTTTCTGCCTGTTCGAAGTAGAGCGAGCGTTTGTAGGAGTCGAGGACTTCGTCGGTGACCTCCTGGCCCCGGTCAGCCGGGCCGCAGTGCATGTAGTATGCCTTGTTGGTCCTGTCGAGCAGTTCCATGGTGGTGATCCAGTTCTTGAACTTCGCCTGATAGGCCGAGGCCCCCTCCTTGTCAACCGTCTTATTGTATGGTGGCACAAATTGTTTCGGTGACCAGGCCTTCGGGTAGACGAAGTCTG
This sequence comes from Hadesarchaea archaeon, assembly GCA_014361095.1. Taxonomy (GTDB): domain Archaea; phylum Hadarchaeota; class Hadarchaeia; order Hadarchaeales; family Hadarchaeaceae; genus Hadarchaeum. The sequence goes on from JACIWF010000009.1 coordinate 12,776, forward strand.
CTCCCTCAAAGGCCTCCTCCATATCGTTGCAGATCTCAAAGCTCCCGCCATATTTTTCCACGTTCTCCTGGCAGCTCTTGATGATGCTGTCCTCCAGCTCGAATCCCTTTGGATGGGCCAGCACCACATCCATCCCCATCTGGGTGGTTATGAGCACCTCGTTCTGGGGGACGGCGAGCGGTTTTAGGCCTCCGGAATAGGCGTAGGAGACGACGAACTTTTTCCCCTCCAATTTTGGTTCCACGGCCCGCGCCGCCTGCATGTCGGCCAGAGCCTGGAATGGATGGTGCATGTCATCCTCCATGTTCAGCACCGGAATGTCGGCCCACTTGGCGAACTCTTGGATTACCCGGTGGCCGCGCCCGATGGTCCACTTGGCAGCATCGCCGTAAATCCTGATGGCGATGGCGTCACCGTAGCGGCTCAGAACCCGGGCCACATCAGAGATGGCCTCGGTGGCGTAGGGCACCATGTCTTCGGGGAGGGTCGGGGTGTAGAGATCCTGAGGGCTGAGAAAATGCGCGTGCCCTCCAAGCTGGTAAATTCCCGCCTCGAACGAGTTGCGCGTGCGGAGCGATCGATTGTAAAAGATCATGAATAGAGTTCTGCCGGGCAAATAGTTGGTCGGTATCCTCTTTCTAAATTTTTTCTTCAGGTCGTCCGCGGCGTCGAGAATCTTTTTGATCTCAGCCTGCGTGAAATCCTGCGTGTTGATAAAATCCTTTCCCTTGAAGGAACCCACATATTTGGGAATTGGCACTCAATCACCGAGAATAACAGCTTACTTCATAGTTTAAACCTTTACTTGAGACTATTTTGGCCGCAGTTTGGAGGTGGCGGAATAAAAAGTCAGCCTGAAAGACCTTTATTCCAGGCGCTCAAAATTTTTTTGATGTTGATGAGGGGACTGCTGTTTGATGTTGATATTGCTGAGGAAGAGGAGAGGCCCAATGTAAGGCTGTTTGTAAAGGTGGCATCAGAAACAGTGGTGGCCATTGACCCCCAGTTTGAGGAATATTTTTATGTGGTTGCGGATCATCCCGCCAAGACCAGCAAGCTCATTGAGAAAATCGAGCTGGATGAAGGCGGCAGGCCGATAAGGCCGAAAAGTGTTGAAATGGTCAGGCGGACCTTGCTGGGCAATGAGGTTGAGGCGATAAGGGTCTCATTTCACCAGCCTCGGGATGCGGCAAAATTGAGGCACAAGATTCGTGAGCTGCCCGGAGTTAAAGAAATCTACGAGTTTGACATTCCCCCCGCTAGGCGATACCTGATCGACCGCGGTCTGACCCCAATGGCGGGCATCGAGTTCAGCGGCAGCATTGAGGTGAGGGATGGGGTCAAGACGGTGGTCATGGATGGGCCTCCGAAGCCTGCTCCGGTGGAGGAGACCAGGCTGAATATAATGAGTTTTGATATCGAGGTCTACAACCCCACCGGCAGCGTCAGGCCGGACAAGGACCCGATAATAATGATCAGCTTGGCGGACAATCGCGGCCTGAGAAAGGTCATCACCTGGAAAAATTTCGATAAGAAACCGGAATATGTTGAGGTGGTCGGAAGCGAGCGGGAGATGATAAAAAAGTTCGTTGAGCTGGTTAAGGAGCGCGATGTTGATATCTTGCTAGGATATAACACCGATCTTTTTGATTTGCCCTACATACGGAGCCGGGCCAAGCAGTTAAGGGTAAAGCTGGATTTGGGTCGCGATGGTTCTGAGCTGGTGGTGCGCAAACGCAGATTTGCCACCGCATCGAAGATCCGGGGCCGCGTTCATGTCGATGTCTTTGCCATGGTTGACTTCCTAGCCACCATTGGATCGATAAGATTAATTCATTATTCGCTGGCTGACGTTTACCGCCACTACGCTGGCAGGGAGAAACCGGATTTTGAGTTCTCCGAGATGATCAACGCCTGGGAAAGAGGAGGCGACGCCGGGCGCAGATTTCTGGAATACTCAATGTCCGATGCCGATGCCACGCTGGAGGTTGGCTCTGAGCTGCTGCCCCTGTTTCTCGGGTTGACCCGCGTCGTGGGGCAGACGCTTTTTGATGTTCAGAGGATGACTCCGGGTCAGCTGGTTGAGTGGTTGCTGGTGGCCGAGGCGCACAGGATTGGCGAGCTGGTACCGCCGCGGCCCGTTGGTGAGGAGTTTGAGGAAAGGGCGGAGGGGACATTTACCGGCGCCTATGTGATGGAACCGGTGAAGGGGCTTCATGAGGATCTGGTGGTTTTCGATTTCAGATCCTTGTATCCCTCAATAATTGTCACCCACAACATCGACCCTTCCACGTTGAACTGTCGGGACTGCAAGCCGGGTGAGAGGGAGCAGGTGCCTGGATTGAGCTACTACTTCTGCAAGCGGAGAAAGGGCTTCATCCCAGCCGTCCTTGAGCGCGTTATTGAAGAGAGAACCAAGCTGAAGGCCGAACTTAAAAAAATTGGCCGTGAGACTAGGGAGTACCGGGCCCTTGACGCGCGGCAGTGGGCGATGAAGATAGTCGCGAACTCTTTCTACGGCATGCTGGGATATCCGCGGGCCAGATGGTATTCCAAGCAGTGTGCGGAGAGCGTGACCAGCTTCGGCAGGCATTATATTCACAGGACAATCGAAATGGCGAGGGAGTTCGGCCTTGAGGTGGTTTACGGTGATACCGACAGTTTGCACTGCAAGTTAAACGGCAAGACGCGCGAGGAGGCCATGGTCTTCCTCAGGAAGGTCAACGAGAGCCTTCCTGGGATCATGGAGTTGGAGCTGGAAGGATTTTATCCCCGCGGCATTTTCATAACCAAGAAGCGATATGCCATGGTTGATGACGAGGGCCGCATGGTCGTCAAGGGTCTGGAGTTTGTTCGCAGGGACTGGGCGGCGATAGCCAAGAAGACCCAGGAGGAGGTGCTGAGGGCAATCCTGCGCGACGGTTCACCCAAGAAGGCTGCGGAGATCATCAGGAAGACTACCCGGGACGTCTACGAGGGGCGGGTTAATCTTGAGGACCTGATCATATACACCCAGTTGAAGATGCCCATCGAGAGCTACAAGGCAATTGGCCCGCACGTGGTGGCGGCCAAGCGCCTGAGAGAGCTGGGACATGAAATTGAGCCCGGGATGATGATAGCTTACATTGAAGTCAAGGGCCCGGGAAGCATAAGCGATCGTGCGGTTCCGGTGGAGGATTTTGAGGGTAAGGAGTATGATCCGGATTATTATGTCGGCCATCAGATCCTCCCTGCGGTCATGAGGATCATGGAGGTTCTAGGCTACAGCGAGGAAGATTTGAAATTCGAGAGGGAAAAGCAGATCGGGCTTGACAGGTTCATGAAATGAGGAGTTCACCGTTTGAGGTCAGAGCGATCTCAAAATTTTTAGTAACGGAGCGTCCGTGAATCCTGTCGCCGGCCTCTTCCTTTATTTTTGCGATGATTTCAGCGGTCCCCTGATTCACCCTGATTTTGGCGGCGTCGGCGGCTTCAAAAATTTTTTTCGGCACCTGGAGGATATCGTCACCTTGTTTTACGGTTATGGCCACCGGGCTCTTCAGTCTTTCAAAAAGTTTCAAGGTCCTTTCTGCCCGGGCGATGTTCTCCCTGGCCCTGCGCTCGAGGATGCTGACGTTGGCCCGCGAGGTGTTAAGCTTGCGGGCTATTTCAGCCTGGGTGAGCCCCCTCATCCTAAGCTCGAGAACTCTCAGCTGGGACTCCGTCAGAAAGGTGTCCTCCATATACCCCAAGTTTTAATTGGTACTGTGCATTAAACAATTTTCGTTTGGTGATATTGTGCTGGGTGAAGAAGAGTTGGAAAAATACAGGAAGGCAGGAAAGCTGCTGGCCGAGGTTCGCGAGCAGGTGCGGCCGATGGTCAAACCTGGTGCTAGCCTGCTTGAAATAGCTGAGATGGCTGAGAAGCTCATCGTTGAGAAGGGGGCCAAGCCAGCCTTTCCCTGTAACGTTTCGGTCAATGAGGTGGCCGCCCATTACAGTCCACCCGCTGACGATGAAACGGTGATCAAAACGGGAGACATGGTCAAGGTTGATATCGGAGCCCATGTGGATGGCTATATAGCGGACACCGCTTTCACCGTGGCCACGGGGGAGAAGGCGGAGATGGTTCAGGTGGTCGAGAAGGCGCTTGAGGCCGCAATTGCCGCGGTGAAACCAGGGATCGATGTCGGGGAGATAGGCAGAGTTGTTGAGGAGACGGCAACGGCGGCCGGTTTCAAGCCAATTCGCAATCTGACCGGGCACAGCTTGGCCAGGTGGGACCTTCATTCGGGGCTGACGATTCCCAACGTCAAGGAAACAACCGGAGTGATTTTGAAGGCGGGTGATGTGCTGGCTATCGAGCCGTTCATCACCGATGGGGCCGGATTTGTTGAGGATAAAAAGAGCCTTTATATCTTCAGATATCTGCGTGACGTTCCGACCCGGTTGAGGATGTCGCGGGAACTTTTGCGCGATGTTAAGCGCGAGTACAACGGATTGCCCTTCGCCGAGAGGTGGTTGGCCAAACGGATGTCAAAACTTCGCCTTGAGCTTACCCTCAGGGAGCTGGTGGGGCTCGGTGCCTTCTGGCCCTACTATGTTCTGGCGGAGCGGGCCAACGGCAAGGTGGCTCAGGCGGAGCACACGGTGATAGTTACCGAATCGGGCTGCGAAGTGACGACGCGTTGAAGGCCGAGTAATTTACAATATTTCTGCTAAACTGCCGAGGTTGAACTTGGTGTTGGCGCAGCCATTCTTGATCAAATATACAGCTTGGGCCGGCAGATTTTTGCTTTTGAGGTATTCCTCCACCTGTTTGATCTCCTGGCTGCAGGCAACGCCCACCACGCCCCCATACGGATTTTTCTCCAGTATCCTGGGCAGGCAGGTTCCTCCCGGCAGGATGTAAACCTCATAACCCCGGTCCCGGCCAAGAGCCGTCGCCATGTTTATCAGACAATCCGGCGAGCACCTGTTGCAATAGTATGAGGGGACGTCTGCATCGAAGTGCGCCCGACATCTGCCGTCCATGTACTTTCTGGCGCAGTGGGGCAGGAAAAGGGCTCTTCTTTTGCTTCTCTGAAATCTTTCCCTGTCCACGATGTTGTGCAAGTGGATGTCCACGAGATCCTCTATCAGCGTTGAAAAATCCACGATATTCAGACCGCCTATTTCCTGAATCTTTAGCCACTCAGCCAGGCGCCGGACCGTTGTCGCGATTCTTCGGTGCATGTTCTTTTGATAGGCCATTTTAACTAGGCTCTCGTAGAAAGCCTGTGGCATTCGCGATAGGTCGAAGCTGAAGTGATAGGGCATCTCTCTACCTCATTTTCTCAGGATGAACATGGCATGGTCCTTCTCATAAGGGTCAAGGATCTTGGCGTCGACGATTTCCATTTCCCTTTCCAGTTTCTCCATTTCATTCCTGAATATCTCGCGTGGCTCCTTGGTCACGTCGATACTTCTGGCTTTTAAGGAGAGCATGGCGTAGCCGTCTTTGGGCAGGAAAATTTTTGCGTTGGTCAGCAGGATCTCGGTCTGGTCCGGTTGGGCAATGTCTTGGTAAATAACGTCAACCTTCTTGATCAGTGAGCAGTAGCAGTGGGGCAGACGGGCATCGGCCAGTATGGGCAGCATGTTTTTCCTCTTGGAGCAGACGCGAAGCAAATCCCTTATCGGACGTGAGGAGATCTCCACGCAGTAAACGCAACCTTCTGGCCCCACGATGTCTGAGACGTGCGAAGAGGTAGTTCCGCTCGCCGCTCCTAGATAGAGGACATGTTTTCCGGGTGTTATCGGATTGACCCTCAAGTTTTTAATGATGGCGGCAGCGAGCTTGCTCCGGTAGGGATCCCAGAGCCGGTATTCAGTCCCATCCAGCTCAATTAACTTTTCGCCGTAGACCTGAGACCCGCGATCGAGATTTCTTGTGGCCAGCTTGCGGGTGCCGTCGTCAAACTCTATCCAGTAAACGGACTTGAAGCGCTCGTGCTCGACTGCTTTCATGGCTCTTTCCTCATCTTTCTCTTGATTTCGGCGATCCTCGCTTTAAGTTCGGCTTCAAGCTTGTCGCCAACAAACTCACCGGACATCGCATCAACCCTGGCAGCGATGGCAACTTTTCCAGCGAGCGCGCGCGCGATCTTGCCTCTTAGCTTCTTCGGTGCCCCGCGGACCTCCGGATACTGGAAGATCACACCGTGCTTGGGGGGGCTGCCCTTCTTCTTCAGGGCTCGGAAAAGAGCCTTTTCCGCGCCTAAAATCTGGATGGTGCTGGCCGGCATCCGGGAAAGCTCTTGAAGTCCACCGGCAATCGCGATCAGGCGTGCCCCGATGGCGCTGCCGACTACCGCGCGCAGGTTGGGAGCAATCTGCGCCATCAGACCGTCGATGTATTCCGATATCTCCTTCCTCAGCTCAAAGAGTCCGAATATCTGCTCGCAGGTAGTCTTCAGCGATTTTAGGTCTATTTCGTCAAACCGGGCTCCCAGAGACTCTGCTGCGGCCTGGGCTATCTTTTCAGATTCTTCCTCCGAAAGTCCGGCAGCGTTGGCAATGGCTTCTTTGGTAAAGTCATCCCGCAGGCCGATTTTGGTAATTAGCTTGAGAAAGACCTCGTGGTCCGGGACCAAGCGATCAAGCTCAGGGAAGTGGATAGAATACCATTCCCTAACACGGACGACAAGAATGTTGGTGAACTTGTCGATATCGTCAAGCAACCCAATTGACTGGGTGATTAAACTATCCCTCTGGGCAGCTTCAGTTCGGAGCTTGTGACGCGTGAGGATGAAGTTCACCTCGCGGGCAAAATCATCAACTTTTTCAAAGCCCAGCTCCTCCGCGATGTCATGAAGCCTGTCCCGCAGCATGGAACCAGCCACGTTTGGTATCAATATCTCGAACCTCGCTTTTTTGAACTCCTCTTTAAGCTTGTCAACTAGATGCTTAGATTCAAGAGTGAACTCGCGATGATTTTTTCTCACCAGTTCAGCGATGAGTTCGCGATGTTCATCGGTGGGCGTGCCCATCTCTATGCTGACCATCTTTCCCGCAACCACCGCCGGGTCGCGAGGGAACTTTCTAAAGGAGATCAACTTACCCTTATCGTCAAAGGCAAAGACGCCAAGCACGCTTTCGGCGACATGTATGGACATGTTTTCCGTTTAAGATTTATCGTGCTGCTATAATAATTTAGTCCGTATGTTTTGAAAGTAGAAAAATTTCAAATTTCATAGGCAACTTATTTAATTACAGTGGAAAGAGGTCAATGATGGAGGAAAATCATGAAAAAAGTTGGTATAAACGGTTTTGGGAGGATCGGTCGCGTCTTTCTGAGAGCCGCCCTGGCCGACGAAGAGTTTATGAAACGGTTTGATGTGGTGGTGATAAACAGCCCCTCTCCGGCGAAGACCTATGCCCATCTGTTGAAATATGACTCAGTTTTCGGGGTTTTGAAGAGGAAGGTTGAGGGCACAGAGAACT
>JACIWF010000090.1 GCA_014361095.1 Hadesarchaea archaeon
TTTCAATCCGTATTCAGTGAGCGGCTTCTCGATTCCCCTGCGAAATGCAATTTTTTCAAGCGGCTGCTTCCTGAAGTCCTCCAGCGCCTTGCGGACGAAGGAGACCACCCGTTCCCTCGTTCCCCGCAGGATCAGGTCGAAGAGGGTGCGCTGGACCTCCTGCGTGAACTTGCTCTGGTCTGATCGCACCGTCTCAAAGCCGGCCACGCGCAGGTAGTCGCACGGCCTGTGCTGCCATACCACGTGCGCCGCGTACCTCTTCTTGACGCCGGTAAACAGAATTTTCTTCGCGTAGTAGTTGAAGTCCATCTTCAAATTGCACTCCCTGGCGCCGTACTTTTCCCTGAAGTACCTTTCCGCCTCTTCGTTGAGTTTTTGCTCAAATTCCTTCGCCCTTTCGAACGGCATTTGAACCATGATCGAATCGGTGTCTCCGTAGATGGGCTCAAACCCAAGCCCCCGCGCGAATTCGGCCATATGCTTCAGGCCGTCCCTGCCCGCCTCGGTGATCTTCGCCGCCCTTTCGCGGTTGTAGAGGCGCGTGAAGCTGGCCCCAACGTACCCATAGCAGGCGTTTGTCAAAAATTTTACAACGTTCCTCTTCTGCTTGAGCGCCTCGTACTCCGGTGTTCCCGGCGTTCGTTTTTCCAGCTCCGCCTCGATCTTGTCCCTCTCGGAGAAAAGCCTCTCGACGAGCCTTGGAATTATCCCGGGTCTATCCTGCGGGCCGCTCACTTCGGGAGAGATATTCAACGATTTGATGAGGGAAGGGTAATACCGGGAGAAGTCGAACACGGCAACGTTCTCAAATATGCCCTTTCTCGAAGACCCATCTTCGGTGAAGAAATCGACAATGGCGCCGGCGTACCCCTCTTCCTCCTTCGGCCTCTCGGGCGCCGAGGGGAGGACGAGTCCCATCTCCCGCGCCAGCCTCAGGAGCATCGTGTCGACAAGGACGGAAAATTTCAAGGTATCGTCGTAGTGCACCACTCCCGCATAGTCCTTGAGCCCCTGGAAGAACTCGGTGATGCCGTATTTCCTGTCCAGCGCCACCATAATCTCCACGTCTTGGCGGTTGTACCTAGCGAGAAAATCCACGTCGCCCCGCTCATACCTCTCCACGGCATACATCGCGCTCACGGCCTCCTCTTCCTTCAGGATGCCCTCTTCGACCGCCACATCTTTCAGGGAATGGGAGAGACGGCGGTGGAGCTTCATGTCGGCTTCCCTGAGGTCGAAGGTCTCAGGGAAATAGAGCCTGAAGCCGAGGCGCGCCCCCCTGTTCCGCAGGTATTCGGTGTCGTACCCGACGTTCCACCCTATCAGGACATCGGGATCGGTGTTCCTCAGGTAGGAAGAAATGACCTGGAAAAGCTCACTCTCGCTGTCGACGAAGCGGACTCCTTTGTCGGCGTCACTGATGCCCTTTCCCACTACTGCGGTGAAAAGCTTCTGTTCGTAGCTATCCCACGCGGAGAAGGCCACCACCGGAGCCGGGGTCTGAACCGTGTCGAGTGATCCCTCCCCGGCGACCTCGATGTCGATGTAGCAAAGCCTCGGCGCGATGGAAACCTCCGCTGGGATTATTTTCGTCACTTCGACGGTATTGCCATTCGGGACCAACACGCCGCACCTCACACCAGTCGCGAGCAGGAAGTTTCTCGCATACGGGATGTCGGCCTGGTAGTGCTTCCGGAACTTCGCCCGTTCCTGCGGCACAAGCCTGAAGTCCGGCACGTCGACCCTGATGAGGCTTTCACCGAAGATGGACTTGTACTCGCCATTCCCCGGCGCATAGAAGTGCGGTTTGAAACCGACCACCTCGACACGTGTCTTGGAGCGATCACTGTGCCGAAGGGAGATGAGTATCCTGTCCGGGGGGACGGATTGAACTCCCACAACCCTGGCCTGTTTCATAGGAATCACTGAATTTTTCCCGCCCTGACTTTTAAGGAACAACACACCACCTCCTTTTGTCAATCAGGTGAAGGCGGATTGCCGTGCGCGTGGCGCGTATTGGGTGTCACCGCATAGTCGGACACCCGGCAAGAAGGCGGGAGGAGGTCGCCGCCCGCACCGCGCGCTCCTCGGCCCGCCTTCACCTTTTTGGCGTTCTCACCGGCTCTCTTCCCTTGTCGCGCGCAGAAGGTCAATACCATAGGCGACTATCTTTCCCGCTACAGAGCCCATTACCCACAGCAGACCTACCGGGATCGCGTAAGCCAGCAGCTCGATCCACCCTTCTCCCGGCGCCAGCATTTTGAACCGCGCCAGGATGGTGGCATCGACGAACGCCGAGTACGCCGAGAGGAAGGTGAACCCGAGCAGCCCAAGGCCGAAAGCGATCACGGCATGGCCAACTATCTTCTCTTTCACGATTTCACCTCCAACTTTATTTTATGGAACACAAATTTTGACTCCAGATCAGAAATTTCTGGCAGTCCGCGAAGCCGGTTAAAAATTTCGTGTTCCAGTTGCTTTTCAATTAATTCGGTAATTTTCCTTTCACCGAGCCTTCGCAGAATTTTTGCGGCCGTCGCTACATCGCAGGTGAAAAAAGCCTCGCCCAGCTTTCTTTTTACCTTCCAGCACTCCACGAAAAAAAGTGAATTCTCGGCAGTTGTCGGCCCTTTCAGCGGCTCTGGGATAGAAGTCAGGTGAATTTACCGTCTTTTAGGCCAAGGTAGTACTTCGTCGGCCACCGTTTGTAGAGTCCGTGCGCAATAATCGTTTCCACATCAACCGCCTCTAGCACTCGATTGTCCAGTATCCGCGGCTGTTGATCGTGGTCTTAACGATCATGCCGACTCGCGGAAACCTCCTGTACCTCTTGAAGAATGCTCCGAACATCGACCGCTCGTTCTCGATGCTGTTCTTGAACGCCTCGGGGTCGAAGACAATCCACCTGTCGTCCTGGTACCTCGTCCCTAGGGGAATGGTGAGGACGAGACGGGCTCCGTTTTCGGTCCAGACGATGGCGATCGGCCTGTCGGGGTTGCTGGCCTTTAGTCCGAACACTTCCTTTCCGGTCTTAATCTCAATTTTGGTAATTCGCGAAGCGTTCGGATCCGTGAGCACTGACTTGGCGCGCTCTATTTCCATGGCAATTTCCGGGTAGAGCTCTGCAAACCTGTTCGCGGCGATTTCCTTCAACAGTTGCCACTGTTCGAACCCCCACTTGCGATAGTGACCGGCAATCTTGATTGGCTTCCAGTCGCCCTCCCTGTTCGCAGGAAGAGGAGCAACAGGGTAAAGATATGTTTGTTCCTCATCAGCAACGAGAACGATGTCCCCGTCGCAAAGTTCCACTTTGTCCTCAACTCTCTCCAAATTATCACCCCCTTAGCGACTTAATCCAGAGATACCTGCGCTTCTGCAAGTCGGCAGCGCAAATGTCGAAACAGCCAGGACATATTGGCACCGCCCCGGCAGCGGACGGGCCATAGAGCAGCAGGATCCGCGCCGGGGGAGACTCCAACGCTACGTGCTTTCCGCACAGAGCGCAGTCGTACTCGATGGTTTTGAAGCTCCTGAAAAGAACTACCAAATCTAACTGTTGTTTGACCACGGCGGTCAAATGACTCACCAATGCTTACCAGAATGCCTCTGGGATGCGGTCAAAGATCGTGATACGCCACTCTGAGTCCTTTACATCCAATCCACACAGAGTTTTTGAAATTTGCGTGTTGTCCTTATAGAAAGCGAACACAACCACTGCACTCTGTTCCTTGATGCTTTGGTTGATTATTTTCACTCTTATGTCCTTACCAACAAATTCGTCGAAAAAGTGCAGCAAACCTGACATCTTTTCTTTGTCATACAAGTATCTGCTTGCGCCTTCGTAGTCGCCTACGAGAGCGTATTTTAGAAAGTTTTTCACGGCGCTTGAAGGATATTCTTTGGGAAGCTCTGGCTCTTCGAACTGCGGCGCTGTTTGAGTGGATGACCAAACCGCGGCACCCACGGCCATAATCGCAACGGCCAGGGCCGCTGCGATCACGGCAAACCTTTTCTTCATGCCCTCACCTCCGTTTCCCCAAAGGGGAAAACAGTTCATTTGCCGGATATTAATCGGATGCGCAAAAAAGAACGGACGCGCACCCCGGAAACGAAAGTTCACTGTCCAAAAAAACGTCGGCGCTGACAAGTTCAACACGCGGTCGCCGGCTACGACCGCGCGGGTTCGCTGAAAGTCGCTGAAACTCAA
>JACIWF010000091.1 GCA_014361095.1 Hadesarchaea archaeon
GAGTAAACCGTAAGGATTTGGACCGCGAAATAATCAGAGCGGGATTAATCGCTGAGCTTGATGCCATAAATCTTTATGAACAGATGGCCGCGATGACTCAAAACGAGAAAATCAAGTTCTTCTAGATATTGCGAGGGAAGAAAAGACACATGTGGGCGAATTTCAAACCCTGTTGTTAAGATTTGATGAGGAACAGAAAGAAGAACTAGAAAAGGGCAAAAGAGAAGTTGAATAGTCAGAAGTCAATGTTGAAATCGATCGGGGAAAATAGTTATAGCACAAAAACAGCCGCCGCGAAAACCGTTGACCACATACCTTTCTTCACTAAAGCAGTCTGGGTAATGTTAGTGGTTCTTACTATTTTTCCTGATATTCTCCAGATCTGCTTTCTTTCGTTCCAGCTTTTCTCGGGATCAAAAGTTAAGCCCAGCGCGCCGGCAAGCATAGAAGCGGCCAGATCTTCGGCATAATCGCCCGCTTCCTTCGCTGTTTGTCCATAGGCGTCGTGTTCGCTAATGTACCCATAGGTGTTTTTATCTGCAGGCAGGGCGCAGCCGATACTAGCAGAAATCAAGCGTCCTCTCTCATTGCTGCAACACCTTGCGAAAACTCCGAAAACAATTTGACCATCCTGTAGCAATTTCAAACCTTTTTCACGGCTAATCATTTTGCACCCCGGCGGAATAATGCTGGAAACCGAGACTAAGTTAAACCTTGCAACACCAGCGTTTTCCAGCGCGTATTCAAATGATTTCAATTTTTCCTTATCGTGCCCCAGGCCCCGTGTCAGAAATAGATATTTCGGCACAAGGTTAATTGAGTTTTTCTCCATCCTACCACTTTATTTTGCACTGGGTCCTGTCGGCCATATAAGTTTTGTTTCTTCGCCACTCCATAACCTTAAATTTAGGGAAATCCTAAATCTTGATTGGTCGTGATGGTCGGATTTGCTCTAACCGAGAAAGAGACGAAGTACCTGATGTTGATCTATCGGTGGCGGATTGAAAGTTCCTCTGAGGTCAGGACCACCGATATCGCAAGATTTTTCAAAGTTCGACCCGCCACGGTAACCGAAGTGTTGCGGAATCTAACCAGAAAGAAGCTGCTCGTGCACAGGCCCTACCGTGACGTTGACCTGACTGCTAAAGGAATTAAAGAGGCAAGAAAACTGCTGAGAAAACATCGCATTCTTGAGGTCTTTTTCTCCGATTTTCTGAAATATGATGTTAGAAGGTCATGTTTTGAGGCCTCAAAAATTGACTACCATGCTTCGACCTCGCTTATCAACGACATCTGCAGATTTTATGGACATCCGCGCACCTGTCCGTGTAAAAAGGATATTTTTGCCGACCCCAGCTGTTCAAATGAAGATGTGGAAGAGGAGTGAGTTTGAATGGAGGAGCTGTTTTCGATTTTGCTGGCGACGTTCTTGGTAAGTTTGATCTCATTTATCGGGGCCGCAACCTTGCTAATTTCAGAAAGAGTGCTCAAGTACATCCTGCTGGCGCTGGTCGGGTTATCGGCCGGGGCCCTCATCGGGGGGGCCTTTTTACATCTTTTGCCCGAGGCGATAGCAGAGACTGCGGGCAGTGGAATCGTCAACGTCTTTCAGGCGGTAATCGTCGGCTTCGTGGTTTTCTTCATCATGGAGAAGCTTCTCTGGCGGCACTGTCACGAAAAATCCTGCCCGATCCACACATTTGCCTACCTTAATCTGGTCGGTGATGGTGTCCACAATTTCATTGACGGTTTAATTATTGCGGCTGGATTTCTGGCGAGCCCTCAGCTTGGCTTGGTCACGGTCTTGGCGGTGGCCGCTCACGAGATTCCTCAGGAACTCGGTGATTTCGGGGTCATCGTCTACGGTGGCCTGAAGCCGCGCAAGGCGCTGCTTTTGAACTTTATAACTGCGCTCACGGCAGTTGCTGGCGGGATCATCGGCTACTACTTCCTCCACCTCGTAGAGCCAGTGATAGTGTTTGTGCTGCCATTCGCCGCCGGAGGATTTCTTTACATCGCCGCGGCCGACCTGATACCGGAACTGCATAAGGAGAGTGATCAGGTAAAAACGGTGCTTTCTTTCGTGACATTCTTGGTGGGGATAATACTGATGTTGGTTGTTAAAGTGGTCTTCGGGGGATAAATTTTCTGAGTTGGAATCTGAAATGGCATGGGTGTAAGCTGTGGCGATAGTATACGGGCCGGTTTCCTCTTGGCGCCTGGGAAGATCGCTGGGCGTGGACCCAATTTGCCAGAGGGGGAAGATCTGCTCCTTCGATTGCATCTACTGCTCATTGGGCCCCACCACGGAGAAGACAGTTGAACGGAGGATTTTTGTCACCGAAGACCAGGTAGCGCGCGCCCTCAGGCAAGCCATCAAAAAGGTTGAAGCAGATGTGGTGACCTTCTCCGGAACAGGTGAACCTACACTGGCCAAGAACTTGGGGGAACTTATAGAGACGGCCAGAGAAATTTCAGGGCTCCCGGTGGCGGTTCTGACCAACTCCTCGCTCCAGAGCAGAAGGGAGGTGAGAGATGATCTGGCCAAGGCAGACGTGGTGAAGGGCAAACTGGATGTTTTCAACGACCAGTTGTTCCAGACGATAAATCGACCCCATCGGAGCCTAAGTTTTCAGGAGATTGTCAAAGGGCTGAAGAAATTCCGTGCCGGTTTCAGGGGTAGCTTCCAGCTGGAGGTCATGCTGGTTCCGGAGAATCTGGGTTTTTCCCGTGAAATCGCCGAAATTGTCAGATCTATAGGACCCGATGAGGTTCAGCTCAACACTCCTCTCAGGCCCAGCCCGGTCAGACCGTTGACGCCGCAGGAACTGGAGCGCGTTCAAAGTGATTTTGAGGGAATGAAATTGCGTTCGGTTTACCTTGCCGCGAAGCCCAAGGTGGGATCGATGGTGGGGAAGGATAAGGTGAGAAGACTCAAGAGGCCAGATTAGCTTTGGTGAAACGCTGTTGCCTGAGAATCAAGTTCAATGATCGAGGGGGACAGCGTTTAAAATCTAAAATGTTTAGTCCAAGGTGAAGCTGACATCCATGTGCGCGAATCAGTTGAATGATGAGATCAGAACTACCATCATTGCCGCGCAAAAGGAGGAGATCAACGGTCACCATATTTACCGAAAACTGGCGGCGGCAGCGAGTGATCCGCGAACCAGGGAGATATTGGAGCAGATAGCGGGAGATGAGCTCAGGCACTACAACTTCTGGAAAGAACACACCAAGGTTGAAGTGAAGCCGAGAATGATGATGGTCTGGTTTTACCTTTTCATTTCGAGGATCTTCGGGATAACCTTTGGTTTGAAGTTAATGGAGAACAGCGAGGAGCGGGCACAAGAGATCTACGATAAACTGTCTAAATTCATCCCCGGCGCCGAGGAAATCCTCAGGGATGAGGAGAGCCATGAGGACCAACTTATCAATTCTATCCGGGAGGAAAGGCTCGATTATGTCAGCTCCATGGTGCTGGGCTTGAACGACGCGCTGGTGGAGCTGACCGGAGCCCTGGCGGGTTTCAGCTTGGCCTTTCAGGACAGCCGGGTTGTCGCAGTCGCCGGGCTGATTACCGGGATCGCGGCTTCTCTGTCCATGGCTACTTCAGAGTACCTCTCGACAAAGGCGGAGGCGTCGTCGAAACGTCCGCTCAAGGCCGCGCTTTACACAGGAAGCGCTTATTTGGTCACAGTCATGTTGCTGATAGCACCATTTCTCCTATTTCAGGAGACCATCCTCTCGCTGGGTATGACGATATTTTTTGCCATATTTGTCATTTTTATTTTCAGCTACTATGTGTCCGTGGCTAAAGATCTCCCCTTTAAGAGGAGGTTTGCCGAGATGGCGGCAATCAGCTTGGGAGTGGCCGCGCTGACGTTTTTGATCGGAGTTGTCGTCAGGGTGTTTCTGGGAGTAGAAATTTGAGAAACTTCGAGAGTTCGATTGCCCGGCGGAGGTTAATTTTTGGAGAATGGAGAGCCGCATTCCGGATGGTCTGGTTTTGGGCCGAATCAAAAAGCCTTTTATATTTTGTGCTATTGAACATAATTTGGTGATGTGGATGTATGGGTGGAGAAGTGGTCAGATTGGGTACTGGCCGGGCAGAGGGCCGTTCAGACATTTACCCCCTTGGGAGCGTCCCGGCTGGCTCTATGGTCCAGGCGCCTG
>JACIWF010000092.1 GCA_014361095.1 Hadesarchaea archaeon
ATCAACGGCAAAAAGCACTCTTGCCTCATTCTACTTTTTTCTTCATCGTCTCGGCAGTGCCGCCTGGTATTAGCGTGACCGTCGAAACCGACTTCGACAGATAGTGTGTTAACACTGTTATTTAAAGGTGTCGTTTTTTAAACAAGGGACAACACATTATATTTATAGGATACATAAAACTTTTGAGGGTATTTTATGGTCTCTAGTGTGGGGCCTAAAGCCGGGTCTGAAATCAGGACTGAGGATGCCATCATCAACTCTGTGCAAAAGTGGCTTGATAACCCAGTCGCCAGAAACCTGCTAAAGCTCGTCTGCGGCAAAAGCAAACACGGGGGAAATCGGCTTGATATCGCCATCCGCAAGTACATGGGGGAAAATATCCAGTGCGACGTTCGCGACACCATTGCCTCAATAGTGGTTAAATTCGTGCTCGACCATGGGGCCAGCGCTTTCGGCTATTCCAGCAGCAGCCTGAAGGAAAACCTTTCCGATCCCCTGATAAGGCGTGGAATGGTGAACGTCCTCGAGGGCATCGCACGTTATGGCACTCGCCGACCTTTCACCTCAGTGGCTCCCTTCCTCGTGGTGTGGAACTATACGAAACTGTGCAACCTGCGCTGCGAACACTGCTATGAAAGTGCCGGTCCCAAGGCAATGGAGGACGAGCTGACCACCGAGGAGGCAAAAAACGTCATCGATGAATTTGAGGAAGCCGGTGTGGTGGCCATAGCTTTCTCAGGTGGAGAACCGCTAATGAGAAAGGATATCTTTGAAATAGCCGGTTATGCGAAAGCCCGGGGGTTTTACACCAGCGTCGCCACCAACGGGACTTTAATCACCCCTGATTTGGCGAAAAAGATGAAGGAAGTTTTCGACTATGTTGAAATCTCATTGGACGGGTTTGAAGCTGCCCACGATAAATTTCGGGGGGTGCCCGGCGCTTGGAGGCGCACCTGCGAAGGGATTAAAAACTGCGTGGCGGAGGGAATCGACACCTGCGTAGCTCTGACCGCCACCAGATATAACTTTCACGAAATTCCAAACTTGGTCGACTTCGCTGAAAAAGAACTGGGTGTCAAAAGGGTGATCATCTTCAACTATGTGCCGACTGGAAGGGGTAAGGAAATTATCGATCAAGACCTGAGTCCCGAGGAAAGGCAAGATCTCCTGGAATATCTCTACAAACGAATGATGGACACCAACTGCAGGCTGATCTGTTACTCAACTGCGCCCCAGTACTCCACCGTCTCCTGGAGATACGCCTTTGGCGAGGAATCAGCGCCTTTGGTGGCCACCCACTTCACCAACAGGGGGGCGATAGAAGCACTGCAGGGCAGAACTAAGAGCCTTGCGGACTTCTTAGGTGGGTGCGGGGCGGGCAGGTTGTATTGCGGCCTGGAACCAAACGGCGACATCACCCCATGTGTGTTCATGCCCATAAAGCTCGGCAACATAAGAAAGGACCGCCTGCGTGAAATTTGGCATTCGGCTGAGATCCTATGGAAGCTGAGAGATCGCGATGCCCTGGAGGGCTGCGGCCAGTGCGAACACAAATACATCTGTGGTGGGTGCCGGGCTCGGGCCTACGGTTACTATGGAGACGTCCAAGCACCTGACCCTGGATGCGTTCACAACCAACATTATTGGGAGCAGCTCAAACAGGAGAAAAAGTCCTCAGCCTCAGCACAATTATCGGTCTAAGCTGTCCCACCGAATCCAACCCTAAAGCAATCTTCTTAACCGTGGCTGAATATTTTAGAGGGGAGTGGCATGGAAGTCGAAGGTGCCATCATCGAGGCAAAGCTCTATCGGGGCAAGATAATTGTGTGGGATGAGGCGCAGGCGAACCAGCTCTACCAGCGAGGTTTTTACGGTAAACCTCTCAGCGGTGGAAAACTCCAGCTGGCACCTGTCGAGGCCCTTTATCTTATGGACATGGGCAAGATAATCGTGACCGACAGCCGGGGAAAAAAACTTAGCTTTAAGGCTCTGGCAGATAAATTCACCAAGACCGACCCTGATCTGATGCTCAAATATCTGGCATATGCTGATCTGCGCTCAAGGGGCTACATCGTCAAAACCGGTTTGAAGTTCGGCGCCCACTTCCGTGTCTACGATCGCGGGGAAAAACCGGGAGAAGCCCACTCAAAATTTTTAGTCCATGCCATACCTGAGGGCGTGAAGATGACACCAACTGAACTAGCCCGAGCTGTCAGGCTTGCCCACAGTGTGCGAAAGAGGATAATCTGGGCAGTTGTCGACGATGAGGGGGACATAACCTATTACTCGGTAACTAGGGAGAGACCCTGAATGACCATAAAACTTGATCCCTGGGGGGCAGCCATACCTGAGAACTACAGCCGAGTCATGGGGGAGTTCGGAATTTCTCCGTTCGAAACCTTGCTCCAAAAAATACCCAACCCCCACCCACTGATGAGGAGAAAGATAATCTTTGGACATCGTGATTTTGAGCGAATACTGAACGCCATGGAAAAGGGGGAAAACTTCGCGGTGATGACCGGTCTAATGCCGAGTGGAAAAATGCACCTCGGTCACAAGTTGGTCATCGATCAGCTGATCTGGTACCAGGCGCAAAAATCAGACATCTTTCTCTGCGTTGCCGATCTGGAAGCATATTCCGCCCGCGGGATCTCATTCGAACAGTCACGAAAGTTCGCTATTGAGGAATATCTGACCAACTACTATGCTCTGGGGTTGGATCTGGAACGCTGCCACGTCTACTTCCAATCCACGAATAACTCAGTAAGACATCTCGCATTCCTCCTGTCAAAGAAAGTAAACTTCAGTGAAATGAAGGCAATATATGGATTTTCTGGGGAGTCGAGTATCTCACAAATTTTCTACCCGATGATTGACATAGCAGACATATTGCACCCACAACTGGAGGAGTTTGGCGGCCCGCGCCCAACCGTAATTCCGGTCGGCATAGATCAAGACCCACACATCCGATTGGCTAGAGATGTGGCGGCTAGGTTCAAAAAAGAACTCGGGTTCATCTTGCCCTCCTCAACCTATCACCGTCTTCTGCCCGGGCTGACCGGTGACAAGATGTCGAGCAGCCGCCCAGAAACCGCGATATTTCTCACTGACTCTGACGCAGAGCTGGAGAAAAAAATAAGAAATGCCTTTACTGGTGGCCTCCCCACCGCCGCTGAACAGCGCCGCCTAGGTGGAGACCCCTCCAAGTGCCGTGTCTACGAACTCTACATCTACCACCTAATGCCTGACGACAAGGACCTACTCGAAGTCAACGAACTCTGCAGGTCGGGTAAGATGATCTGCGGCGAATGTAAAACCAAAGCGATTGAAATGATGAAGAGCTACCTAAAGGAACACCGCGCCAGATACAAGCGGGCGCTGCCAAAGGTCAAAAAAATTGTTGAGAAAATTTAAACATTTATCCCACACCCATCGCCTCAGAAAGAACATCTCAAGAAATATCATTTAAAGATCAAACAACCCAATTTCTATTGCGCGATGACGACAAAGGCTTCTGATCTGATGATGAAGATCTTGAGTCACGAGCGCGCTCATTTCGGTTTCAGATACTTGGCTATGAATTTGGGATCAACCCGCTTAAGCTCAGCTTCCGGCAGGGTGCGCAAGAGCTCCCAACCCAGATCAAGCGTGGTCTCAATCGATCTATCTTCATCACGGCCCTGATTCACGAACTCCCTCTCAAACCGGTCGGCAAAGGCCAAGTAACCGCGGTCCCTGTCCGTAAGAGCCTCCTCACCGACAACTGCTACCAGTGCCCTTAGGTCCCGGCCCTCAGCATATGCAGCATAGAGCTGGTTCGAAACATCCATATGATCTTCCCGTGTATGTCCAGCTCCTATACCATCCTTCATCAGCCGGGACAAGGACGGCAGGGGGTTAATCGGGGGATAGACTCCCTTTCGGTGGAGTTCCCGATCCATGACCAGCTGTCCCTCAGTTATGTAACCGGTCAGATCTGGGATTGGGTGAGTGATATCATCTCCCGGCATCGTTAGGACGGGCATCTGGGTGACCGAACCGCTTTTACCTTTAATCCAGCCTGCCCGCTCATAGAGGGTGGCCAAGTCGGTATACATGTACCC
>JACIWF010000093.1 GCA_014361095.1 Hadesarchaea archaeon
TATTTTTGGATCTATTGAATTTGCCGACTTTGGTTTAATTGTTCTGTTGGCACGCCGGTTGAGAATGAGATAGTTGCCGCTACAGTTTCTTATTTTTTGATAGATTTGGCTCCATGATTGGCTATTCCGGCAAAGAAAATTTTAGGAAATACTCGTTTCTCACGCGCGGATTTTGAGGACCGAGCGACTACTTGGTCAGTAGCTTTTCAATTTCCTTTTCCCCAGCGTTGAAGGCAGCAATATTTTCATTAAGGTATTTTTTCGGCACAGTGTCTAACATCGCCTGGTAGAGTTCGTCTCTAGTTAACGGCGAAATCCCCAGCCTGGCCAGGGAGCCGAGCAGGACAACGCTCATGGTCCTGATGGATCCAGCCTGTTTAGCAAGCGCGTAGGCATCGTAGGCGTAGACCTCCTTGCCCAACTGCTTGAGCAGGGGAATTTCCTCTTTCAGATCTGGATATTTGTCCTTTCCCATCAGTACCGATACGGGCAGAATCCCGCTGGTGTTCATTATAATGGTGGTTTTCTTCCCAATGTAATCTGCAGCGCGCAGAGCTTCGTTGGGGTCCAAGGCGATCAGGACATCAGCTTGTCCCGGCGGTATAAATGAACTATACACCTGGCTACCCAACCTAATTTGAACTTGGACGCTTCCTCCGCGCTGCGCCATCCCTAGGGTTTCATGCATCCTACCTCGCAGGCCCTTTCGAGTTGCCGCCTCGGCGATCACATTGGTTAAGGTGGCTCCGCCTTGGCCGCCAACCCCCACGATAATGCAGTTGAATTCATCACTCATGGCTAGAACCCTCCGTTATCGCTTTTACCGGGCAAATTGCCGCACAGATGCGGCACCCGATGCAAACGTCCGGATTTATTTTTACCTTTCCATCAATCGGAACTAGGGCCGAACAGGAGAGCGTTTTCACGCAGGTCATGCAACCAGTGCATTTTTCAACGTCTATTACTAAAGGCTTCCCAATCGTCTTTCTCCTGATGGCGGTAATGGCGCAAAGTCTGCGTAGGACCACCACCGATGGCCCGTTGTATTTCAGGGCTTCAACGAAGGCTTCAGTGGTCTTTTCCACATCATAAGGGTCAACGACCACAACATGCTCCACTCCGCATCCTCTGGCTATTTCCTCTGCCTTTACAATCTTTGCACTCTCCCCTGTGGCAGTAAATCCGGAGCCAGGAGTCGGCTGATGGCCCGTCATGGCAACTATCGAGTTGTCCATTATGGCAACCACTATTTTAGTTTGGTTCCAGACGGCATCGATCAGCGCAGGTATCCCGGCGTGGTAAAAAGTGGAGTCCCCGATTGCGGCTATCACCGGCTTTTTAATTCCAGATCGTTCAAAACCGTTGCCCAGCCCTATGGAGGCACCCATGGCGACCTCGGTCCAGCAGGCGTCAAATGGAGGATTCATACCCAGAATAGTGCAGCCTATGTCTCCGGTGATGATCACATCCTCTCGTTTGTAATTCAGCTTTCGCATCGCCCTGAGAATGGAGATGTATGTGCCCATGTGTGGGCAGCCGGCACAAAAGGTAATGGGCCGGCGTATCGAGATAGATTTTGCCTTTTCAATGAGTTTCTGCCTTTCCGGATCAACTGGAGATGTCAGGTTTTTGTCCAGTAGTTTGCTCAGAGCACTCTCCACAATAGCCTGATTGAACTCACCCACCGGAGAAGTTGTACCATCAATCTTGCCGTGTACTTTGACCCTCTTTCCCATTTCACCCAAAATCTTGAGTACACGATCCTCGATCAGTGGTTCCAGCTCCTCAAGGATCAGGACCGAGTCCACACTTTCAAGCAATTTCCTTATCTTTTCATCGGGCAGGGGATTGATTACTCCTACCTTTAGCGTTGAAATTTTTAGGTTATGTCTGATGATGGCCTCTTTCAGCAGGTTCCAGGGTGCCCCGGCGGTAATGACGCCCACCTTGGAGTCGGTCAGCTCCAAGAGGTTAAATTTGTCAGCATCCCTGCCGGCCTTCTTCATTTTCTCCAGCAACGTGGCATGCTGTTCCATACACCAAGCGGGGCCGGCCTTGGTGTACCTTTTTATGTCACGGGAATAGTCAGGAACTCTGTCTAGCTTTTTCACTGGCCCAAATACCACGTTTCCAAACATGTGGGCCGTGTTCGTCGTGCTCCTGAGCATTACCGGAACTTTGTTTTTTTCCGATATTTCAAATGCTTCAACAACCATCTCTTTTGCCTCTTGCGGGTCTGAGAACTCCAGCATGGGCAGGGCGGCGAACTTCGCGAATAAGCGGTCGTCTTGCTCAGCCATGCCGGCATGGGTTGCCGGGTCGTCAGCCACGTACAGTACCAAACCGCCTTCGGTGCCGCTGTAGGCTATTGAGAGGACCGAGTCCGAAGCGACGTTAAGCCCAGCGTTTTTCATAGTTGCCATGGCCCTGAGTCCCGACCAGGCAACTCCAGAAGCCACTTCAAACGCGACCTTTTCATTAACTGCCCACTGGACTTTCATATTGATTTCCTTGGCAACCGATGCCAGTGTTTCTATCACCTCGGTTGAAGGGGTCCCCGGATAGCCGGTAACCAGATGGGCCCCGGCCTCGATGGCTCCTCTTGCGATGGCTTCATTCCCCAGCAGAAGTTTTACCGTACCTTCTCCACCGATAACGGTCATTTTTTAACCTCCTTTTTAAATGACCATAATGCCCATAAAGCCCTTGCGGCTCTCTTTGGTGTCTCATAATTGGGGATTTTATTCTCCTCGAATACAACGACAGCATCCTTTACCAGATGTCCGGACATCCAGCAGGTGACCGTTGGCTTGCCCACCTTTTTTATGGCTTCTGAGAGCAACCGCGCCGCTTCGGTAGCACCCCGGGCGTCCCAGGCAATGGGGACATCGATGATCAACCCGGCATCATAGTAGTCTTCGGAAAAAATGGCTTGGAATGCTTTGACATAGTTTTCGGGTGAGCCCTCGGCAGTGAGATCAAAGGGATTTTTGCGGCTACAAATGGGTGGCAGAAAATCCAGCTCCTTGAGAATTCTCTCGGTTGGCTCCGGAACTTTCATACCGAGCTTTTCCAGCGCGTCGGTCGCCAGAACAGCCGGACCACCTGAGTTGGTCAGAATCGCCACTTTGTTTCCCTTCATCGGTTCCAGGTAAGCCAGCGCCCGGGCCATGTCAAACATTTCCTCAATTCCATCCGCCTCGATGACACCAGCCTGCTTGAAAGCAGTTCTGTAGACGGCTTCATTACCGGCGAGGGAACCGGTGTGAGAGGCAACGCTTCTGGCACCAGCAGCTGACAGGCCGCCTTTAATCGCGATAAGGGGTTTCTTCCTGGTGACGTTCTTTGCTGCTTCAAAGAATTTTCTACCGTTTTTGACACCCTCTATGTAAAGTGTTATCACCTTAGTCTGCGGGTCGTCGGCAAGATAGTTTAAGAGGTCGGATTCATCGACATCACAGCCGTTGCCGTAGCTGGCGAACTTGCTGAGCCCGATCCTTTTCTCTATTGCCCAAGCCAGCACAGCCCCTCCCAGCGCCCCACTCTGGGTCACGAAGGCGATGTCACCCTTGCCCGCCCGCGATTCCATCGTTGCATAAAGGTTCTGGTGGGTGTTTATGATGCCGGTGCAGTTAGGTCCAATTATTCTCACGCCGTACTGTTTCGCGACTTGGACGACTTCTTCCTCCAACTTCTTGTTACCGATCTCGCTGAATCCGGCCGAGATAATGACCACTGCTTTGGTGCCTTTTTCACCACATTGTTTAACCGCGTTCGGCACGGCCTGCGCAGGCACAACTATGATGGCCAAATCGACCGGTTCTTTTATGTCTAAGATCGAAGGATAGCACTTCAGGCCGAGGATTTCTTCAGCCGCAGGATTGATCGGGTAAATTTTTCCAGAAAAGCCACCGTCGATCACGTTTTTGAGAAGCTCGTGGCCAACCTTCAAAGGTTTTGATGAGGCCCCGATGATTGCAACCGAGTTGGGCTCGAAGAACTTGGAAAACATTTTTGGCCCCAGAGAAATAGTATCATTACTTTTTTAAGTATTTGCATGTGCCGAAGTCCAATTCAAGATTTTTAAAATGGAGAAAAGTT
>JACIWF010000094.1 GCA_014361095.1 Hadesarchaea archaeon
AGAAAAAGGCCAGGACCAAGAAAGGGTTCTTCGAGAGGTTGAGGGAGCGCATGGCTTAGTTTTCCGTTCTTTCTGAATTTCAGGAAAAGGAATTAAATTAGGTGAGTTCTATTTTTAGCTGATCCCATGTATCTGACGAAGGAACAGGAACGCATGCTTTCCGGTGAGGAGGGGGAAGTCGTCGAGCGGATGTTCCGGTTGCTGGTGCGGCTGGGGGACATCTACGGAGCCGATCGCATGATTCCAATTGGTTCCGCGCAGGTCGCCGGCGTTTCCTACAAATCAATTGGAGATCCCGGTCTCGAGTTCCTGGAGGACATCGCGGCCAAGGGAGCTAGGGTTAGGGTGCCCACGACGCTGAACCCACCTGGGATGGACCTGGTGGACTGGAGGGAACTCGGCTTTCCCGAAGATTTTGCCCAGAAGCAGCTGCGGATAATGGAGGCCTTCAGGAAAATGGGCATCATGATGACCGCGACCTGTACCCCATATCTGGTCGGAAATTTGCCACGTTTCCGAGAGCACATCGCCTGGTCCGAGTCGTCAGCGGTCTCCTTTGCCAACTCGGTGATTGGCGCACGGACGAACCGGGAAGGCGGACCTTCAGCCCTAGCGGCAGCAATCTGTGGTCTGACGCCGAACTACGGCCTTCACCTCGATGAAAATAGGAAACCCAGCTACTTGATTGAAGTCAAGGTCGAGCTGAAAAGCACCGCTGATTTCGGCGCCCTCGGCTATCACGTGGGAAAGATCGTTAGAGATAAAATTCCTTATTTTCGTGGTATAAAGGAGGCAGACGTGGATCAGCTTAAGGCCTTGGGTGCGGCGATGGCGGCCTCGGGGGCAGTGGCGCTTTACCACGTCGAGGGAATCACACCTGAGGCCTGGATGATGGAGACGGGGAAGCTGGAGAAAATAGAGGTGGGTGAGCAGGATATTCGTGAGGCCTATGGGAAGCTGAACACAGGGTCGGATCCGGACATAGTTATTCTCGGTTGCCCCCACGCCTCGCTGAAGGAGATTGCGACGCTTGCCGGCAGGCTTGAGGGGAAAAAACTCAAGAAGCCCCTCTGGATCTGCACCTCGAGAGCGACAAAGGACGCGGCGACTAGAATGGGGTTGACGGGAACGATAGAGGCAGCCGGTGGCAGGGTGGTTGCCGACACCTGCACCGTGGTCTCACCAATCGAGAGAATGGGATACAGGACCATAGGAGTTGACTCCGGAAAAGCGGCGAACTACCTGCCGGGATTCTGCAAGCAGCAGGTGGTCTTCAAGAGCCTCGATGAGTTGGTGGAGGAGTTGGCAGCATGAGGGGAAGGACGATCAGCCCCGGAAAGGCAACTGGCGTGGCTCTGGTTTCGAGATCACCGCTCAGTTTCTACGGCGGCATCGACCCCAAGACCGGAGTGGTTATAGAAAGGGGACACGAGCTTGAGGGCGAGTGCGTCAAGGACAGAGTTCTGGTCTTCCCTCAGGGAAAGGGATCAACGGTGGGCTCTTACGTCATCTATGGATTAAAGAAAAATGGCGTGGCCCCGGTCGCGATTGTGAATAAAGAGACCGAAACCATCGTGGCGACTGGCGTCATCTTAGCCGGGATACCGTGCGTGGACAAGATCGATATCGAGAAGATAAAGACCGGGGATAGAGTGATGGTAGACGCTGATAATGGAATTGTGGAGATAGTTCAAGATATCTGATTTTAGCCTTTCCGGCATTAAACTCAATAACATTTAGACTAACAGCTAATGCTAGGAGAATTAAAAAAATAAAAAAATGATTTAGGCTTTACTCGTGTTTTTTAGGCTTTTTGGGCAACAACAGCGAGAGCACACCGATGATTATCGCTATGGCCGCACCGACGTATACTATTGCCATGTCAACAACGGTGGGGGCACTTGGTACCTGTGAAGGTGCGGGGGGCGTGTATCCCGGTTGGGTTGGGGTTGGGGTGGGTGTCGGCGTTGGCGTGGGTGCCACCACTACGCGCGAAGATATTGCGAAGACAGACAGGCCTGGCGACTGGGCTTGGTAGTAAACATAGCTGGCATCTTCGCCTGTTATTGAGGTCGGCAGCTCATTCCAAAAGCCGTTTTTGTAGCGATAGAGCGAGACCATTGCCTTATCGATTCCGACCAGCTTGGACTTTTCGACCTTGAACGAGATTTTGACGTAGTCGATGACATCGTCGCCTATGTTCGCGGTTATTTCAATGTAGCCTAGAGGTTCGCCCGGTGGTCCAATTGATATTCCTGATGGAGAGGTGGTCTCCGCCGCGGTGATCTGGACGTTGGAGACCGTGCTGGTAACAGATATTTCCAGTTGTGTTGCCGGGGTATCCTGAACTGGGGCAGTAACTGGGGTTGCAGGGGTTATTGACAGAATGGTTACCTGGTACCCAGTGGGACTCTGGGATCCCGAGACGGGTGACAAGGTGGTAAAGGTGTTATCTCCCGAGAGACTTTCCAGTTCAACCAGATCCTTCGACCTGACCCGGAAGTGGTAGGTGGTTCCCGCGGTGAGTCCAGTGATGGTGATGGAATGGTTCTTTACTGGTGTGTTGTCGCTTAAAGTGTTTCCGTAGCTGGTGTCGGTACCGTATTCAACCACGCTGGTGGCGTTTTCATCTGTCTGCCAGCTTATTATTACAGAGGTGGTACTAATTTCACTGATCGAAATGTTATCAATCAGCGGTGGTTTTCCGTCGGCAGCGTAGGTCGACCAGCCGCTGACGGTGAACGAGAGCCGGTAATTCACATTGTCCCAAGTTAGGTTTTCGACTCCGCTTGCGACATTTTCGGTGTAGCCGCTTATGAGAACCGGTACCCCATCCTTAAGCACTCCAGGCTGTGCAGTGAAAAACGTCAGTCCGAACATGGTCAGTTCAGATTTCTTGTTCATCGCAGCCAGCGCACCCGCGGCGGTGTTAAGGGACATCTCGGCGAGGGCAATGTTTAGGTTGTTGCCGAGGTTCTGCAGGGCGGTGACGGTGGTCATGTCACAAAGGTCGATATTCTCGAGGAACTTCAATCTACCTACTGGGTTGCCGCTGACCACCCTTTCAAAGGTCAGATTTTCTACGTTGGTGAAGTCCTGGATTGTTTCCCAGTCGGTCGTGTTGTCGGAGTTCAGGCCCAGAATTGGATCTTCCTTCGGGTTTACGTTCATCACCGCTATAAATGGACCCGGCCTTCCGTTCTGCCCATCGGAAATCACATAGTTGTTAGCGTTGTCACTTATGAGTATAGTTATTGCGAAGGCTCCAACATTGTCAAAGTTTGTGGCGTTGTAGGTCAGAAGATATCTGTTTTCGTTTTCCGCCATCGGAATAGCATTCTCCCATCCCCCGCCAAAGTCGGTGAAATCACCTTGGACGATGAGGTTTGGTTCGCTCGCTTTTACGACGATGTAGATGTTATCGTTTTCAAAGAAGTAGTGAAGATTTGTCTCGCGGTGGGTGTCTTTGTTATCCCTCGTTCTAGAAATTATGGGGTTGTTCTCGCTTGCAAACGATGGCGGCGTGATGTCTATCCAGAAGGTCTGCACCACGTTATCTAAATTGCCGGCGTTATCCTTTGCCGTGACACGCAGATAGTACATTCCTTCTGACAGCTCGTTCCCGACTATATACGCGTTTTCATAGATCCATTCAGATTCGTTTTCAGGTGAAGAGAAGTCAGAGTCGTTGTCTATCGAGACTTTGTACTGGACCGGTAGAGAATTGTCAATAACAGATGTCCAGAGAATGACTGGCGTATTGTCGTTGTCGCCGCCGCCATTGATTGGCCGGACTATCGCGAGCCCAACCGGCGGAACCGTGTCCACCCTGAAGAATACCTGGGAATTTTCTCCACAATTACCAGCGTTGTCCATTGCTCCAACCCTTACGTACCAGATTCCATCAGATAGAGTGGTGTCGTAGCTAGTCGCGGTGATCCATCCCGAGTCGTTTTCAGGTGAAGAGAAGTCAGGGTCGTTGTCTACCCAAACACGGTACTTCACCGGTTGTGAGTTCTCTGAGACCGGAGCCCAGGCAATCGATCTGGAGTTCTGGTTTGTATTTTCACCGTTGAAGTGTG
>JACIWF010000095.1 GCA_014361095.1 Hadesarchaea archaeon
GTATTCCCAGCAACGAGTTGAAAATACTTATTATGGTTTCTCTGCCCCTGAACCTACGGAGGCCTAGGATGAGCGAGATGGGTAGGCTCCATAAAGCCGAGAGTAACAGAGCCATCCCAGAGATCCAGAGGGACCTAAGAACGATGCTTAAAAGTTGCTCGCTCATCGGTAAAGCTGCTCCTGCCCCAGCCGCCACTCAACCGGGCATTCATTACCTTGCAGAAACGCGTAATTACGTATCATATCTGCAATAGATGGGTCGGAGTTGGTTTTAAGGAGATCAACTGCTGGATTAAAAAGAGAAACCCCATATTTTTCCTTGCCGAAATCGCCGATCATTTTTTGCCCTTCCTCTGAAATCAACCACTCGATGAATTTGATTGCGAGGTTAAATTTCACGTTGGGGTTTTTATTAGGATTGACGGCCATCACACTGTAGGTGTTCAGGAGATCTTTGTCGGTTGCGACGAGAATTTCCAGATCAATAATTCCGTCGGTTTTGAATTTTAGGTAGGTCCCAGTATCGGCCAAGGTATAACCTCCAAGCTCGTTGGTGATGGTCAGCGTCTGACCCATTCCGGTACCCGATTCCACATACCAAGGATAGCCACTTGGATCTATACCTGCTTTTTTCCAAAGGGATTTTTCCTTAATGTTGGTTCCTGAGTTGTCGCCTCGAGAGACCCAGATTGATCCCTCATCAGCAATTTTCTTAAAGGCCTCTGTGGCTGAAAGGGCTTTAATTCCGGCCGGGTCATCAGCCGGGCCAACGATGACGAAGAAGTTATAGGCGATGATTTTTCTCGCACCGACCACACCCTCTGACAAAAATTGATTTTCAGTTGATGGGGCATGCACGAGTACCGCATCTGCATCACCCCTTCGGGCTGCCTCCAGTG
Source organism: Hadesarchaea archaeon (assembly GCA_014361095.1). GTDB lineage: Archaea > Hadarchaeota > Hadarchaeia > Hadarchaeales > Hadarchaeaceae > Hadarchaeum. The sequence goes on from JACIWF010000095.1 coordinate 900, forward strand.
CTTGGCCAGTGCCCGCGGCTATGAAATTCAATCGCACGTTAAACTTGGTGAGGTAAAATTCACCTATAGTGTCGAGTAGTCCGGTATCGTAGAGAGAGGTAGTTGTTGACACGACTAGATTTGAGGGCGGGCCAGTTGTTGTTTCATTTGAAGGTTGCCCATAAAGACCAACGTATGTTAAAGAAATAATGAGGAGTATAACTAGCGGCACAAATATCTTCGCGTTATTCTTCATTTTAACTCCTTCTGTAATAAACATTCCTGCTTAATAAATAACTTATGATTAAACACATATGCTTAATAAGAAGGGATCTAATTTTCTAGGCAGCTCGGCGGCAGACGTAAATCTATGGTGGATAATGTTTTTAGTAGTCGAGGTGTTGGCATGATCTGTTTAGGCATTGAGGGCACCGCGCACACGTTTGGCATAGGTATTGTGAATTCTGCCGGAAAAGTGTTGGCCAATTCAACAAGGACCTATGTTCCTGAAAAGGGAGGTATCCACCCGCGCGAGGCAGCGCAGTTTCATGCCGCGCATGCCAGAGCAGTTCTAGATGAGGCGCTTAGGACTGCCAAGATAGAAATCGAAGACATCGATCTCGTCGCTTTCTCTCAAGGTCCGGGGCTGGGTCCAGTGCTGCGAACCGCGGCCACAGCGGCCAGAGCGCTGGCTGTTTGGCTTGACGTTCCTATTATTGGGGTCAATCACTGCATAGCCCATATGGAGATTGGCCGTCTGACCGAAGGTGCCCGGGACCCAGTGGCGCTGTATGTTAGTGGGGGGAACACCCAAGTGATCGCCTTCGATGCCGGGCATTATCGCATTTTCGGGGAGACTATTGATATCCCCATTGGCAACTGTTTGGATGTTTTTGCTCGTGAAATTGGTATCCCCCATCCCGGCGGTCCAACGGTCGAAAAATTGGCCAAAGACGGGAAAAATTATCTTCCGCTTCCCTATGTGGTCAAGGGGATGGATCTTTCTTTTTCAGGGCTCATGACCGAGGCCATCCGCAGGCATCGCGAGGGAGCCAACATAAATGACCTTTGTTTCAGCCTCCAAGAAACGGCGTTCGCGGCGCTGGTTGAGGTTACCGAGCGAGCTCTTGCGCACACGGAGAAAAAGGAGGTGCTGCTGACCGGAGGGGTCGCCGCAAATGGCAGGCTGAGGGAAATGCTGAAGCTGATGGCTCGAGAGCACCATGCCAAGTTTTTTGTGCCACCGAAGGAGCTTTGCGGCGATCAGGGCGCGATGATAGCTTGGAACGGAATTCTGGCCTACAAGTCAGGCTTCAGACAGAGCATTGAGGACACCAAGGTCAAGCAGCGGTGGCGAACGGATGAGGTTGAGGTCACGTGGAGGCGAAGTTGAATGTTGGTAAAGAAGGGCGCTGAGGCAAATCTTTACTTGGAGTCATTCGCAAAGGCTCTCCACCGGGCCGGCAAAGGCAAGGTCGTGGTGAAGGCCAGGATTCCAAAACGCTATCGTATCGCTGAACTGGATATTCGACTTCGTGAGTCGAGAACGGCTCAGGAGGCAAAATTGCTTTCTGATGCCAAGCGCGCGGGAGTGCCAACGCCTGTTGTGTTTGAAGTGGATAAGAGCAACATGAGAGTTGTTATGGAGTTTGTTGAGGGCAGACAGGTAAAGTTGGTGTTGGATAAGCTCAGGCCCGCAGGGAGGAGAAGGCTGTGTCGTCTCATTGGTAAAAATATCGCCAGACTTCACCGAGCCGGGATAATTCATGGAGACCTCACTACCTCCAATATGATCATCAAACCGGATGGGAGGGTTTACTTCGTTGATTTCGGCCTTGGAGGCTATGATAAATCAACTGAGGAGAGGGGCGTCGACTTACATCTTATGAAACGAGCTTTACAGAGTGTCCATTTCAGGGTAGCAGATCGGGCTTATGCGGATATTCTCTCGGGTTATCGTGAGGAGTTTGGAGAAGGGGCGGAGGAGATAATCGAAAGAGCTAAAGATATTGAAAGCCGTGGGCGATATGTGCCTAAGGAGGAAAGGGCATGGCGTTGACGTTTGTAACCAGTAATCAGCATAAGTTCGAGGAGGTTAGTGAGCTGGCGCGTAAACTAGGCGTTGAGATCGTCCAGTATAAATGGCGTTATACTGAGATTCAGGCCGATGATCTTGAAGAAATAGCCCGCGCTAGTGCCATGGAGGTAAGCGCCAAGCTTGGGAGACCATGCTTTGTAGAGGACGCAGGGTTGTTCGTGAAAGCACTCAACGGTTTCCCGGGCCCATATTCCAACTACATTTTTCGCACCATAGGAAACCCTGGGATCCTTAAGCTGATGTCCGGCGTGAAAGATCGCAGCGCCGAGTTCAGATCGGCTGTAGGATACTGCGAGCCCGGTGAAGAACCGGTGGTCTTCGTGGGCAGGGTAGAAGGAAGGATAGCTGAGGAGGCAAGAGGGACCGGTGGCTTCGGCTTCGATCCTATTTTCATCGCCCTTGAAAGTGACGGTAGAACATTTGCCGAGATGGTGGTATCAGAGAAAAACCTTTATTCACACCGCGCTAGAGCAGTAGATAGGTTTTTGAATTGGTTCATAGAAGTGAAAAGGTGATAAAATGGCAGCCAAGAAGACAGGGTTAAGTTTAGGTCGGGGGGCAGAGCTTTCCGCCAGCGAGGTGGAGGAGTTAGTGGTTAAGCTGGGTAAGGAAGGAGTGCCACCGAGCAAGATCGGCCTGGTACTACGTGATCAGTATGCGGTGCCAAGCGTCAAAAAGTTCACCGGAAAGAGCGTGAAGGAGATACTAGACTCCCACGGGGTTAAAGTGGAGCTTCCTGAAGATTTGGTCAACGTCATCCGCAGAGCAGTGAGGATATCCAGCCACCTAGGTCGGAACCCAAAAGATTTCAGAACCAAAAGATCTCTTGAGATGGTTGAAGCGAGGGTCAATAAATTGGCAGCTTACTACAAGCGTAAGGGTGTTCTACCCGCGGACTGGAGATATGACAGGGAAAGAGCGGCACTGCTGGTACGAGGCTAAACGATATCGGACACGTGGGCAACGCAGTTTCTTGAGACTTAAATTATGAAATATCTGGCGCAAATTTCCATTTTTTCAACCCAAAATGAAATTTGCAGATTTTCGACACCAGGTATCTTTGATTTCATTTAAATCCCCAAAATCTCTGACGACACCTATTGCC
>JACIWF010000096.1 GCA_014361095.1 Hadesarchaea archaeon
TTCACCGATAACTTTATATATCAGTAGTTTCACAAGTGAATACACAGGTGAATAAATGAGGAAAATAGAAGTTCGGATCCCGGAGCAGCTTTACTAAAGCTTTGAGGCTAAGAGAGAAACAAAGGGCTATCCATCGCTCTCTGAAGCCATCCGCGAGCTCATACGAAAGTTCATCGAGGCGTAGGTGGGCGCGTTGGCTGAGCGACCTACCAGGACCGAAACCATCGTGAAACTGCTCAGCAACGGCAAGCCAAGAACAGTTGCTGAGCTAAGCGGCGAACTCGGCCTTCGAAATCTGGACTCCCTCCTTAGCAACATGTGGCAGAGAGGTTACGTTCTAGCTAGCAAAAAGGTACTGGTTTACAAGCCAATAAAAGAGAACGGCTCTTGGCGATGGAGCAGGAGCAAGCAGAGGTGGTATACCGTCTCCAGCGAGACCAGAGTAGTAAAGCAGGTCACATACGAAACATGGGATAAGCGCCAAGGTAAGGTGATCGGGAGAAAGGAGAATCTCATTTTCGCCACTTATGGGGGAGCGAGCGACACCTCTACCCGAGAGAGCATCGATACAAAGATACTCGATACTCTCGAAGAATCAGATGTTGCACTATTTGCAGAGGAAATCGCCAAAAAAGATAAGTGCGGGAAAGGGAAGAACGGCATCTGCCCTTCAACTACCTCATGAGGAAAGGCAAGGTCAAGAAAGCTGACTGGTTCAACCCCCCTTACTGGGAAGGAAGCGGTGTTTGACAAGGGCTACCTTTACTTCCTGACGAGGGAGCAATATAAGCGTAGGCTCGCCAAGAGAAACGTGCTGAGCGGTCTTAAGCAAGCTTTTTACGAAGAATAAAACTCAACACCGAAACACAGCACAGGTTCACGCCCCACCGGGAGCTGTTCTCACCTAGGTCAAAGGATGCCACGCTAATCATCAGGGAACTTCAGAGCGTCTACCAAAACCTGATCAAGGAGGAGATAAACGGAGAACCATACTACTACATCGCAGGAATTCTAAGCGAGAAAGAGCTTGAGAAAGGAAGTACTGGGCGGGTATCGACAGCAGGAAGCGGAGTAGGAGCAACCTCATAAGCCACGCTCACGAGGACACCCCCGCTGCGGCCTAGACCGCGATGTGGTGACTGTGGGCCCCTCAGCGCAAAACCATCCTATGGCATGACCGCGAATAGGCGCATGCACGCGTTGTCCACGAACGGGGAGCGAAACGCTTAAATCTCACATTGGTGCGGGGGGAGGGATTTGAACCCTCAACATTCGGATATCAGACCTAGGAGTCTTCAGTTTTGCCCCTTGAGGGCTGTCCCCAAGGTCCGACACTATTGAGCCAGGTTTTACCTGGTCTCCCATTTCAATCCGGTGGCCTTTTTTCCACCAGATGGTTGAGTTACCCCCGCACCTTCCATTTCTCTGTAATTTGAAGTTAAAAATGCTATCCCAGACGAGGAAATGTTTTATCTTTCAAACCCCGTTTCGACGGAAAGTTGGCCAGCCATCAGGTGAAAGGGATACTAATTATAAGTTCGCGCGCGGATACCTAAGCTGGTGGCGATGCCCGGATACAGAGGTGAAGTTCAGAAAATTTTGCGAGCGGCTTCAGTAAGGATAGGCGATAAGGTTAAGATCGAAAGTCGAAATCGAACCTATCTCGGCGTGCTGATGCCCCGCACCGAGCTTGGCGATCCCGATCATCTGGTCCTGAAGTTACCCAATGGTTACAATGTTGGCGTGCGGGTGGACAGCGCCACCAAGATAACCCTAGTTGAGCGCGGGAAACCACCCACACTAACAGTACCTAAGCGGGAGACGATCCAAGATCCCGCCAAACCCAGAGTGGTGATCATCGGGACCGGTGGCACCATCGCCAGCAGGGTCGATTACCGCACGGGAGCGGTCTATCCTGCATTCACCTCTGAGGAAATCTGTAGCGCGGTCCCGGAGATAGCCGAGATTGCCAATATCAAGGTCGTGCAGGCCTGCAATGTCTTCAGCGAGCACATGACGCCGGAGCTCTGGGTGAAGATCGCCAGAGCGGTGGCCAGGGAGATCAACAACGGGGCCGCAGGTGTCGTGGTGGCTCACGGCACCGACACCATGAGCTATACTGCCGCCGCGCTGAGCTTCATGCTCCAGGGGCTGTTTCGCCCGGTGGTTTTGGTCGGTTCCCAAAGGTCATCCGACCGGCCGAGCAGCGACGCCGCGCTGAACCTGATTTCGGCGGTCGCGGTCGCCGCCAGATCAGATATCGCTGAAGTTACCGTCGTCATGCATGGTTCAACAGAGGATGACTTCTGCCTGATCCATCGTGGGACGAAGGTCAGGAAGTGCCACACCAGTCGCAGGGATGCCTTTCAGAGCATCAACGACATTCCGCTGGGCATGGTCAGAGACGGTCAGATCAGGATGCTCCGAGATGACTATCATCGCGCCAGTTCCGAGGGCAGGGTCAGGGTGCAGGGCAGGCTTGAGAAAAAGGTTGCCCTGCTGAAGGTGACACCGGGATTGCCCTCGAGCGTCATCAAGGGCATCGTGGCTTCTGGGGATAAGGGAATTGTGCTCGAGGGAACGGGGCTGGGCCATGCGCCTCAATCTCTCTTCGAGGGAATCGAGTTCGCTGTAAAGAGGAAGGTGCCGGTGGTGATGACCTCACAGTGCCTCTGGGGAAGGGTTGACATGAACGTCTATTCAACGGGCCGTGATCTGCTCCGGCTCGGCGTGATTCCCGCCGAGGACATGCTCCCGGAGGTGGCTTGGGTGAAGCTGATGTGGGTTCTGGGCAGGACCAAGGACCTCACCAAAGTCGCCAAGTTGATGCAGCAAAACTTGGCCGGAGAGATAACTTCAAGAACCAGACCCGATGTGTTTCTAAAACCGATGTTCACTCCCGGTTGACCCGGAACTTCAGATTACCGCGAGGCCACGGAGCACGAATACCACCGCCACGCTGAGCAAAGTGGGGACAAACAGGCTCTGTGATGTTGACCTGACATCGAGGTCGAACCTGGAGATGATCATCAGGTTGGTCACGGCCGGGGGCATCAGCGACATGATCAGCAGGGTGTTTTTCACCGCTTCCGAGGGGATGAAAATGGCAGCCAGGATCAGAGCGATGATGGGGGAGGCCAGCAACCGGTTGACGGTGATGATGCCGGTGACGCGATTGGCGAAGATCAGCAGCGACTCCTTGGATAAGGGCAGTATCATGCCGACAAAGATCAGACTCAGGTAGACCGTCATCAGGCCGAACTGATGCAACCAGTGGAAGGCGGTGGTCTCCACGAATCCTGGAATCACGGGGCGGGCCAGAAAGCCGAGCAGGAATCCTATCAGCGGGGGATAGGTGATGGCCCGGGTGAGCACTCTTTTCTCAAACCTGCCGTGCCCCCAGTAAGAGGCAAGGAAGACCCCTACTGTGTTGTGGAGAACCATCGTGGGCAAGGAGAAGAGCAGGGCTGCGGAGAGATCTCCGTAGAAGGCATAGATCAGGGGAAAGGGAAGGAAGATGTTGTTGAAGAAGGTGGAGTTGATCACCACGGTTCCCAGCTCCTTCTTGTCGAACTTTCGCGAGGAGAGGTAGCTCACGCCGAAGCAGAGCCCCACGTAGGTGACGGAGAGAAGCACGATGTTCCCCAGCGTGAGCCCAGACAAATCGGCCTTGAAGATCTCGGCGAACATCAGAATTGGGGCCATGATGTTGATGAGGAGGAACTCGAGGTGCCTTGGCTTCAAGCCCGACCTGAATTGCCCGAGCAGGATGCCAAACAACATCAGCGCTGGCATCACCACGAGGTTGGTTAGATCGCTCAATTCATCCCTCCCTAACCTTCAGCCCATATGATTGAGAACATTGAAATAAGAAGCTCTTTAGCGGATAAGGATGTTACGGTTATTCAAATTTACTGGAGAAAGATGATGGCTCGATTATCTTTTTGATTTAACTTACAGCACCGCAACCCCTTTACTAAAATACTAC
>JACIWF010000097.1 GCA_014361095.1 Hadesarchaea archaeon
TAGGTCGACCACGGGGTAACGGTGCGCGTCACTGTGATGCTTACCGGAGTACCCACGTTGACACCATCGGTCGCACGGGCAACGATGGTGTTCAGACCCTCAGCCAGAGCAACGCTGTAGACGAAAGTGCCATCGGAGCCGATCGGTACCTCAACCGCTCCAGTTCCAACCTGCAGCGTCAGTGTTATGTTCGAGTATGACTCCCAAGCATCCTTCGTGACCCTGCCGGTGATCTGGATGGTGGCCTGGTCTGTGGTTGTCCCGCTCGCCGGCGAGGTTATCTCAACCGACGGAGCGTTGGCGTCGTAGATCAGGTATCCGTATATTGTCTTGGTGCTCTCGTTACCGCCCTCGTCCGTCGCTGTCACCGCGATACCCACCGTCTTGCCAGCGAAGCCGGACAACTGAACGGAAGTCGTCCAGGCTCCGGTGGCGCTGGCAGTGGTCTTGCCTGCGGTGTACTCCGTCCAGGTTACGCCTGCGTCAGTGGTGGTGTAGACCTTGATCGTGTGGTTTGGTGTGGCGGTACCGGTGAGGTTAAGTGTAGAAACTGCTGTGGCTTTCGCTAACGCTGCAGTAGCACCGGCGGCCAAGCTTCCAGCCAGGTTGCTCGGTGGGGCTGGAGTGTAGATCAAGTATCCGACCTCATACTTGGCACTCTCGTTGCCAGCCAAGTCTGTGGCCGTCACCGCAATGCCTAAGACTTTGCCAGCGAAGCCGGTCAATTTAACAGAGGTTGTCCAGGTGGAGCCCGCGGTGGTTCTACCTTCAGTGTACTCCGTCCAGGTCACGCCACCATCAGTAGTTGTGTACACCTTAATTGTCGCTTTGGACTCGGCTTCACCAGTTATTGTAATTGATGAAGTCGAGGTCGGCTTTGCATCTGCTGGGGTGGTACCCGTCGACACACTCCCAACCACGCTGGTCGGTGCTTGTGGCTTGGTCACATCTACAATGAATTTGCGACTAGCCACTGTGCCATTCTCGCCAGCGTGCCAGAGGTTGTCGGAGGCCCAGACAACGACATAGTAGGTGTTCTCAGGTAGGGCGTTGTCAATGAGGTTCTCGAAGACTCCGGCCAAGCCATAGTCCCACGCGGCCATGTTCTCAAGTTCCCAGTATGGCGTGTCATTCAGGTAATTGTCGTCGTTGTCAAGCCAAACTTTGAGGTTGTCCCTTGGAATGCCCAGTCCGGTGTCGGGGTAACCTGGATCCTTTATCACCAGCTTGAGTTGCGGTGTGTTGTCGTTGATGTAGACACCATCGGTCCAGGTCTTGCCGGCTATGCTCACAAACTCTATCGTTGGCGCCTTGGTGTCAATGAAGATGTTCTCAACGTTGTCTGTGGCCACGTTACCTGTCTTGTCATAGGCCTTGACCTCCACGATGGCGTTGTAGCCTTCACTCAGAGTTATCGTCTTGGTCCAGCGGTTTTCGACCATTGGATCCCTGGTCATTGCAACATTATTTACGATAACTGAAACAACTCTGGTATTCTCGTCTGAAGCTCCAGGTGCGTTGTCCCTGACAGTCACAATTACAGACTTGGTGGTAACATTGTCAACATATCTGAAGACCTTTCCGGTCCCGGGCTGAACCACGTTCTCGCGCGCTCCGGAAACGATTCCCATCAGGCCGTCGTCAATAATTGGTGCTCTGGTATCAACAGTAAAGGACTGGACCATATCGGTGCTCTCGTTGCCTGCTAGATCCTTGGCCGAGGTAATTCTCACCCGGCAGCTGTTGTCGTCCCACTCTCCAACGGAGAAGGTAGCTGTGAAGGTTATGCCGTCAGTCGTGCTCAAGTTGATTGGCGGCAACAGGTTCTCTTGAGTACCTTCTGAGTTCTCTATAATCGCCTGGCCAATGTCCTGCAACTTCTCGCTCGCCACAACCGTAATTTTTGCCACTCCGTTGTTCAGCTTGTTGCCGACCAAGTTATTATCCGGAACGCCCGTCTGCGTCACGGTGATGGTCAAGGTTGGCTCTTCGCCATCCACAGTCATGGTGAAAGTACCAACGATCTCATAGCTGGTGTAGACCGTCTCCTCCTTGCTCACCAGCACCGATACTGTGTAAGTATTTTCTGTATTTATGTCCGGCGTGGTGATGAGGAAGACAAAGGTCTCACTAGCCCCAGGCGTTATAACATTGTCACCAATTGCATCAAATTCCACATAGTCGGCGCCTGTAGTATCAATATCCCAGGTAGTCGGCTGCAGCTCATTGGCTGTAGCCTTCATCTTCGCAGCGCCGGAGCTAAGGTTGTTCGCTGCGCTGATTAGTTCGTCGCCAGCGGTGGTTATATCCACCATCCCATTGTTTATGAGATTGTCTGCGGCCTGGCCAAGATCCGTCGCTGCAGCACTTATGTCATCCATGCCGAGATCAACACCAAGTTCTTTGGCAACATTCTCCAAGTTGTCAGCAGCGCACTTCAGATTGTCCCCTGCAGCCGGCATATTAACAGAGAGCACTTTCCCAGCGTTCTCAATGTGGGAAGCTGCAATCTGGAGGTTAGCTCCTGCGGTTTCAAGGAACCAATGATTTTCCAGATAATTACCTGAGCTGGTCAAGTAGTCCTCAGCCAGCTGCAAAGCATAGGCGGCGTCGTCGAGATAGTTGCCTGCATCTACAAGTTTCTGTCCGGCGGTCTTGAGGATCTCTCCAGCTGCCTGGAAGTAAGCCTTCAGCTCTGGATCGGAGAAGTTATCTCCTGCACCCTTGAGGTTATCTCCTGCGACCATCAATTTGAGTCCCGCGTTCTCCAAGTCGCCCTGTCTAAGGTTCTCCGCTGCTGATCTGATGTTGTCACCAGCTGACCATACATTTTCAGCCGCACTCGCGTTAATGTTTTCAATGTTTTCTGCGTTCTCATATCCAGAGGCTAAGACCAAGTAGTCACCAGCTGCCTTCAACTTTTCATAGATGTATTCAAGATTCTCCACCGATTTGGCAATCGCCTCGCCAGCAAGTTTCAAATTGCTAGCTGCGAGGCTGACATTGACATATGCGTTTTCATCGGCCGTCCCGGCCCCGGCGGTCACGTTTTCCGCCAACCAATCTCCCTGAGTAATTAAAGAGAGATTGTCACCGGCGGCCTTGATATCAGGACCGGCGGATTTCTTGTTTTCCTCAGCCAGCTTCAGGTTTTCTCCGGCATACTTTAAGTACGGTACTGCATTCTCCATGTTCTCAGCTGCGAGCACGATGTTCTCATGGTATCCAATCGGCTGCGAAAATTGCGAAGTAAACTTGATTACCACGTTGTCGATGTTGTCTGTGGCGTAGCCGTTCGTCACAGTGACCGTGACTTTGATCCTGGTGTTCGCCCGTGCAAAGGTCGGTGAGAAGGTAGCTCCAGGAGCAGCGCTAACGGTGCTTGTCGATATTACCGATGCCATTGAAACTACCATCAAGGCTGCAATCACTTTCGCTAGTTTTTGTTTCACTTATTCATCTCCTTTAATTTTACGAGGTAAACTCTTTACTGGTCCCTATTTAAGCTTTTCTGCCAGAAAAAACCTCAAAATTGAAAGAAAAAACTTTAAATAGCTTTTTTAACTACGTTGAACGTTAATACCAACATCGTCAATTGCCGTAAATTATGGGCCAAATATTAAAAGCAAATGCTAAAAAATTCCGATGCAAAATCATAAGAACCAAACCTCTGATCTTCGGCCTCCAACAACCCTGAGCCAACAACGTCCGACCATCCACCACATACTGAGAGAATTTTCTCACAAAAATTGGCCTTGACGAAAAGTTAAAAAAGGCACCGTGCTATTGACGTGCGGTTGACGACATGGTTAGCGCCAAGCTGCCGGCCACGTTTCTGATCCTCTGGGGGATGTGGATAGCCCTTACCCTCTCCCTAGACCCCTATGAACTTCTGGTCGGCGCCAT
>JACIWF010000098.1 GCA_014361095.1 Hadesarchaea archaeon
TCCATCACGAAGGCCATGCGCGGCAGATAACCGATGTCCTCGAGCAGGGCGAAGACGAGGAAAAAAACCAAAATGTAGGGAATCATGACCGCCAAGATTCCAATAATGCCCTGGTTAATTCCAATATCTAAGATCCTTCCCAGATCTCCCAAGCCGTTAAAAAACCCGCTAAGGGCTGGCGAAACCAAGATCTCCCAACCGTTGACCAGCAAGCCCTCCAGAAATCCGCCCACATAGATCAGCAACAGAATCAGGCCGGCAAAAATGGCCACCATTATCGGCACGCCCGTTCGCACTGTTGAGGTGATGTTGTCCAAACGATGGGACCACTTCAGCTTGGCGGGAACCGTTTCGGTCACCTCTCGCGAGATCATGGCCGCAATGCCATGGCGCTCGCGGGCAATTCTGTAAGCGGATGGTTCACCGTACTTGGCCGCTATTTCTCTAGCCAGTCTTCTCGCTCTCATCAGAACGCGCTCGCTGCCGGGAAGGTCAGCCACCGCCTTAATGAGGTGCTCATCACCCTCCAGAAGTTTTATGGCAACTGTTCTTGCGGGGAGACCGAAGGGCACTTTACCCAGATACTTAGCTATCTCCCCAGCGAGCACCTTTATCGCCCTCTCAGTATCCCTACTCAAAGACAAGACCTTTCCAGGCCTGACCCTCGCGGCGGCAATTTTTACGGCCTCGTCAAAAGCCCTGGCCACGTTTTCCCCACGCGTGGCAACGGTGGTTATCACCGGTAGGCCAAGCTTCTTTGAGAGTTCCGCGGCACTGGGATGGAGACCCCTCGCCAGCGCCACATCATACATATTCATTACCACTAGCATCGGGCGGCCAAGTTCCATCAGCTGCAGGGTCAGGAAAAGGCTCCGTTCCAAATTAGAAGCATCGACTATGTTCACTATCACGTCAGGTTCCTGTTCTAGAATGGCGCGCCGGGCGACCAGCTCATCCTGAGAAACCGCGCCAAGCGAGTAAACGCCGGGCAGGTCAATGACCCTAATATCATAATCGCCATGCTTCACCCTGCCCTCCATCAGCTCCACGGTTGTTCCCGGATAATTGGAAACGATGACATCGGCACCGGTGATCTGGTGAAAAATCGCGCTTTTACCTACGTTGGGTGTCCCGGCAAGCGCCACCACTATCTCAGACCTTTTTACCGCCGACACGATGGTCACCAAAAAATCAACGCCGACCCCGACGCGCGCGGTGCCGGAACCTTCTCATCTCCGGCCGTTTCACCAAAATTTTGGATGCAATATCACGACTGAGCGCAACCTGCATTTTACCGCACTGAAGCATGATCGCCCCGCGCGGCAACTTTTCTACCACCTTCACCCTAGAACCAGGAAGGATGTTCAATGCCAGCAGGCGCTCCACCGATTCCCGCTCCTCAGGTATCGTCACCACAGTACAGCATTCACCGCAGTCCAGATTTGAAAGCGGCTCGGGCTGATCCTGGATTGAATTTTCCTTTGAGCGCGGTATGGGGCTACCGTGAGGACAGGTGGCCGGTCTTTTGAGCAGGTCATCGATTTTTTCCGTCAGCTCGTCGTCAAAGATATGCTCGAACTCACAGGCATGCTCATGAACTCCGGGCAATTCATGTCCAAAAACATCACAGAGCAACCGCTCCGCCAGTTTGTGGCGTCGCACCACCCTGATGGCTTCATCAACGCCCCTATCCGTCAGCGCAGCCCCGGATCTATCACGTGTTACCAAGCCTTTGTCGCTCAATCTAGATAACATTTCCACCACGCTGGGATCCTTAACCCCAAGACCTTTGGCCAAGTCCCTCACCTTGACTCGTTGTTTGGACTCAGCCTGCCCTCTATAGATGGCCTCCAGATACTCCTCCTCAGAGGCCGACAGCTTGGAATCCTTTCTGAACATGTGGTGGGGCATAGTCCTCAAAAATTAGGTAAACCTAACTCGATAAAAACCTTTAGGCGAACCTAAAAACCTATTTCCCGTATTTTTCACAACGATGCTTCCCGCCCTTTTTGGCCATTTAAAAAACCAAGGCAATTTAACCCATTTTGTTATCGCTTTCCAGATTTTCAACTAACGACTAATTTTAAATTATATCCGACACACCGATTAAAATTTATAAGAATAAGCAGATGTTGATAAAAGCTGAAGCGGGGATCACCACGATAGAGATAAGATTTCACGGCAGGGGAGGACAGGGCGCAGTCACGGCGGCGCGTCTTTTAGCGGAGGCCTCCTTTATTGAAGGAAACTACTGCCAGGCCTTTCCTTTCTTCGGAGCGGAGAGGCGTGGGGCGCCCGTGGTGGCATTCACCAGAATAAACAAACAACCCATCCGGACCCACGAGCAGGTCTACAACCCGGACCATGTGGTGGTGCTGGATCCCACCCTGGTCAACTCTGTGGATGTGGCTGCAGGGCTAAAGCCGAACGGGATCGTGGTCCTGAATTCTAAGGAAATCCCGGAAAATCTCAAAGAGATAAAGGTGGCCATTGTCGACGCTACCAAAATAGCCATCGAAAACCTCGGTGTGCCGATAACCAACACCACCATGCTCGGAGCCCTGGCAAGGGCCACCGGTGTGGTTTCGCTGGACTCGATAACAAAGGTGATCAAAAAGAGGTTTGGGAAGCTGGCCGAGAAAAACATAAACGCGGCCAGGAAGGCATTTGAACAGACGGTGGTGCCATGAAGCTCAAACCCGGAGCAGTAATAACCGAACCTGGAAACTCTGAAAATTATGAGACTGGGAGTTGGAGGGTCTTCTGCCCCAACATCGACCCGGCTAAATGCACCGGCTGCGGCATCTGCTGGCTCTTCTGCCCTGAACCTGCGATAACAAAGGGAAAACCCCCCAAGGTGGATCTCAGATATTGCAAGGGCTGCGGCATCTGCGCTAACGAGTGCCCGGTGAAGGCAATAACGATGAAGGAAGGGTGTAAGAAATGAAGCTGATAATGGATGGGAATGAGGCCGCTGCTTTGGCCGCCAAGCTGGCCCGGGTGAAAGTTATCTCAGCCTATCCAATCACACCTCAGACCACCGTGGTGGAAAAACTGGCGGAATATGTCTCGAATGGAGAGCTGGACGCCGAGTTCATCAAGGTGGAGTCCGAGCACAGTGCCATGAGTGCCTGCATCGGCGCGGCGGCCACTGGCGTCCGTGCTTTCACGGCCACGTCATCCCAAGGGCTTCTACTCATGAGCGAGATGCTTTACGTCGCCTCCGGTCTCAGGCTTCCTATAGTTATGACCAACGCCAACCGCTCGGTTTCCGCACCACTCAGCATCTGGTGCGATCAGCAGGATTCGATGACGGTGAGGGATTCTGGCTGGATTCAGCTTTACTGCGAGAACAACCAGGAGATCCTAGATACCACCCTCCAGGCCTTCCGCATCGCCCAAGAACTTCTGCTCCCGGTGATGGTCTGCTACGACGGTTACATCCTCTCTCACACGCTGGAGCCAGTCGACTGCCCGCCACAGGAGGAAGTCGATGCCTTTTTACCCCCTTACCATTATCCCTACGCTCTTGACCCGGAAAAGCCGGTGACAATGGGCCCGGTCGGCGTCCCCGAATACTACATGGAGTTCAGATATCTGCTCCAGAAGGCGGTTGAGGAGGCCAAGGCCAAGATCATTGAAGTCGATGAGGAGTTCAAAAGGCGCTTCGGGAGGGGCTACGGAATCATGGAAAAATATCACAGCGACGATGCCGAGGTGATAATTCTAACCATGGGCTCGCTCAGCAGCAGCTCAAAGGAAGTTGTGGATTCACTGAGAAAAAGGGGTGAAAAGGTGGGTCTGGTGAAGCTAAAGTCATTCCGCCCCTTCCCGGCTAAGGAAATAGTCGAGGCTTTAGGGCGGGCTAA
>JACIWF010000099.1 GCA_014361095.1 Hadesarchaea archaeon
AGTTTTATATATAAGATAATTTGACTACTTTAAAGGTTTTTGAGGGATAGTTTTGGTCTTAACTGCCAAGATATTGCATATCAGACCCAGAGGGTTAATTGCCCGTGGTGACCAGGCTCCAAAGATAGGCCAGAGCGTCCTGGATTCCTCGAAAAGGAGGATAGGCAACGTGGTCGAAATCTTCGGACCAGTAAGATCGCCCTACTTCACCATAAAACCGGCCTCAGAGGTAAAGTCCGAACTCAACCGGCTGATAGGTATCGAAGTATATGTGGGGGAGCTGCATGGAAAAAGTAGAAAGCCAGAAAAAGTGCCCCGAATGCGGAAGCACTAAGCTGGTGCGCGACTACGAGCGGGCCGAGCTGGTCTGCGCCAGCTGTGGCTATGTCATTCACGCCAAGATCATGGATATGGGTCCGGAGTGGCGGGCCTTTGACCAGGAGCAGAGGGAGCGCCGGGGAAGAGTTGGGGCACCAATGACGCTAACGATTCACGACAAGGGGCTATCAACGATGATCGACTGGCGGGACCGTGACTCCCATGGAAAGGACCTGACGCCGAAGCGCCGGGCTCAAATTTACCGCCTGCGGAAGTGGCAGCGGAGAATCAGGGTTTCCGATGCTACAGAGAGAAACCTTGCCTTCGCCCTCTCAGAAATTGACCGCATGTCATCCCACCTCAACCTGCCCCGAAACGTGAGAGAGGCGGCTGCCCTCATTTACCGAAAGGCTGTGGAAGAGAGACTGATCCGCGGACGTTCGATTGAAGGGGTTGCAGCGGCGGCGCTCTATGCGGCCTGCCGTGAGAGCAAGGTTCCTCGAACTCTGGACGAGATCGCCGAGGTTTCACGTGTCAGCAAGAAGGAAATTGGGAGAAGTTACCGTTTCATCGCCCGTGAGCTGCTCATCCATCTGCGGCCGACCAGCCCAATCGACTACATTCCGAGGTTTGGGTCGGATCTGGGGTTGAGCGGGGCGGTGCAGTCCAAGGCAATCGAGCTGCTCAAAGAGGCGCAAAAGAAGGGATTGACATCTGGCCGAGGCCCAACGGGAGTTGCGGCGGCGGCCATCTATATCGCAAGCGTGCTAATGGGTGAACGAAGGACGCAGCGGGATGTGGCGGACGTGGCGAGGGTAACAGAAGTCACTGTGAGAAACAGATACAAGGAATTATGCGAGAAACTTGGACTGGATGTCGAATTGTAAATTCTAGTATTCCGGACTGATTTACATCCCTTGAGGTTAATCCACTTCTTTTAACATGTACAGGGGTGGCATCTAATCCAACCGAACTGGTGAGGTTAAAAATAGACTGGGCTATCGTGATGGAAACAGAAAACACGGCAGAATCTGGTACCAAATCACCGACCACCTCAACTGAAGACAAATTTTTATATATTGGCGTCTAATTGCCTTGACTACCATGCAAATAGAATATACAACGGAAAATGGCGTGCACCGATACGAGTGCTGGGATGACTACGGCTGTTCAGTTGTGGCCTTCGCGATTGTGGTGGAAAAAAAGGATTGTGCTCACCTTATGGAGATAAACGTGGGGAGTTCTTACAGGGGACGGAGAATTGGAACTGCGCTGCTTAAAAGAGTGATCGACGATTTCAGCGGACAGGACATCTTTGCCAACGTCTTTAAAGACCGAGTTAAATGGTATCAGAGGCACGGCTTTGAAACCCTAGAAGAAAAGGGTGACTTAACCGAAATTAAGAGAGCGAAGGGGACAATCTCTTAAAATAAACCTTCAAATATGAAGCGGGGTCGTGGGGTAGCTTGGTCTATCCTGCGAGCTTTGGGTCGCCTTTGCGCAGAAAAGCTCGTGACCCGAGTTCAAATCTCGGCGACCCCACCAGCAAATTTTTCGTGATTCAAGAACGATCCCGCCTGCTTCGGTTCCCCTTTCCCCTTAGCACAGAAGGAACGATAGCGAGAGTGTTCAGAACGGCGAGCCCAAGATACGTCTTTTGCATGGCCTCAACGAAGAGATGCCTTTCCGCTGCACCAATTGAAACCGGGTCAATGGAGGTGACTATCTGGGTCAGCAGATCATACGGAATTGTCAGGCTCATCAGCAGCACCGCCAAACTCAGGCTTGTTAAATAACCGACGTTGAACATCGTGGTCCTGAACGCCGAACCAATCCCCTTCCTCTCCGGAGGGACACAGCCCATTATCGAGCTCACGTTCGGAGAGGCAAAAACCCCCATCCCTACCCCAAAGACTAGCATATAGCCAATCACCATTTGATAAGACGTCTGGGCATCCATGGTTGAAAATAAAAATAAGGACAAGCTGGTCACGGCCAGCCCGGATGTCGTGAAGGGCAAACAGCCAAATTTGTCCGAGAGCTTTCCGCTGATGACTCCGACGACAAAGTAGGTTATTTCAAAGGGAATCAATCTTATCCCGGCCTCAAACGGACTGAAGCCCAAAACAAGCTGCAGATAAAGGCTGAGTAACAGAAGCACCGCACCCCACGCCGCCGCGTTCAGCAGCTGCGCAAGGTTGCCTCCTAAGAACTCCCGTATTTTCAGCAGAGACAAATCAAACAAGGGATATTCAGCCCGACTCTCATGGACAAAAAAGATTGTCAAGGTCGCAGCAAAAACAACCAGCAGGAACCAAACGGTATTCTGGTGTGCTATTCCATAGGCGGCAAAGGTAAGGGCGAGAAGTAGCGAGGCTATCGCGGCAGAAACGGTTATAAAACCACCCCAATCTATCGGGCTCTGTTTTTCCACCCGAGCAACCTCCCTGAGCCTCCTGCCGGCCCACAGTGTCCCGAAGATGCCTATTGGAATGTTGATGAGAAACAACGCTCTCCAGTCCAAGAGGGTGAGCAAAACCCCGCTCAGAGTCAGGCCAAACATGGCACCCAGCCTGAAAGCGCTCTGATTTAGGCCGAGGAAGAAGCCGAGTTCTCCTGGCGGTGCGGCATCCACAATCATGGTGACGCCGACTGTGGAGATGATGCCGCCGCCGAAGCCCTGCAATCCCCGAAAGATAATGACCTGAATCGGGTTTGAGGACAACCCTGACAGCGCCGCGCCCAAGGTGAAGAGAGCAAACCCCACCACATATATTTTTACCCGGCCAAAAATGTCCGAGGCCCTGCCGACAAGAAAAAGTGCCACGGTGCTGGCAAACATGTATGCCTGAGTGAACCAAATCGCCTGCTCGGCATCGGCCCCTAAAGCAGCGGCCACCTGTGGCAAGCCGACGACTACAATCCTGGAGTTAATGCCGAACATCAGCATTCCGATCGTAGTTACCGTGAGAACAGTCCACTTGTATCTCAGAAAAATCGCCCCGACTACTGAGAAGTAATTCAGCGGAACTTAAATCATTTCTTAAAATGCGACAAGTCTAAAAATAGCTACCAACAGTAAAAACAACAGGTTAATTCTGAGAAGGTAAAACTACTGCTAAACTTCAAAACTAATCCTTAATACCAGGCGGCTAGCCGCACCGACTAAGTTGGAGGTGACATATCAACGGCAAAAAGCAATCTTGCCTCATTCTACTTTTTTCTTCATCGTCTCGGCAGTGCCGCCTGGTATTAGCGTGACCGTCGAAACCGACTTCGACAGATAGTGTGTTAACACTGTTATTTATGGTTTGTTGCATTACTCTTTAAAAATTCG